>NZ_JBHUPT010000019.1:0-157500 GCF_049056525.1 Leisingera coralii
CGGCGTCAAGGAAGGCGTCATCGAAGCCATGAAGTTCTTCACAAACGTCAAGACATACTCCCTCCCATGGCCGGAGTGAGCCTGGCCAGGCCGGGGCGGGCTCCACCCAGCCCCGGCCTTTTCACCCATTCCCTTTGACCCCCTGCACGGAGGCGGCCCATGCTTGTCCATACGGAAGGTGAATCCAACACGTCCCAAGCCCGAAAGGCCTGGCTGAAGACATCCATCGGCCCCAAATCCGCGCCGCTGCTGGAGCGGGACGCAGATGCCTTTTTGCACCAGAGCCTCTCCAGCCCCTGTGTCAGCACCATCGCCCGCGCCGAGGGCATCTGGATCGAGGATCTGGACGGGCGCCGCTACATGGATTTCCACGGCAACTCGGTGCATCACCTGGGGTATGGACATCCGAAACTGGTGGCGGCGATCAAGCAGCAGCTGGATGACCTGCCGTTTGCGCCGCGCCGCTTCACGAATGAACCCGCTGTGCAGCTGGCCGAGAAGCTGGCGGAGATCACTCCCGGCGATCTGGGCAAGACCCTGTTCACCACCGGCGGCTCCGACGCCAATGAGGTGGCGCTGAAGATCGCCCGCGCCGCCACCGGCCGCTTCAAGACGCTGAGCTTCTGGGACGCCTTCCACGGCGCGGGCTTTGGCGCTGCCTCGGTCGGGGGCGAGGCCACTTTCCGCAGCCATATCGCCGGGCCGCTGTTGCCGGGCACCGAGCATGTCGCCCCCTACAGCCCCTCGGACTGTCCTTACGGCCACAAGACGCTGGAAGACAGCGCCGCGGCCTGCGCCCGGATGATCGACTATGTGCTGGGCCGCGACGGCGACTACTGCGCCTTCATCGCCGAGCCGATGCGGGCGGTGCCCATCGTGCCGCCGCCGGGGTTCTGGAAATCGGTGCGGGAAATCTGCGACCGCCATGGCGTGCTGCTGATCCTGGATGAGATCCCCACCGGGCTCGGCAAGACCGGGCAGATGTTCTCCTTCCAGCATGACGGGGTGGTGCCGGACATTGTCACGCTGGGCAAATCTCTGGGTGGAGGCATCCTGCCCATCGCTGCCTGCGTGGCGCGCCGCGATCTGGATGTTTGCGGCGATTTTGCCATCGGCCATTACACACATGAGAAAAACCCGGTCACCGCCCGCGCTGCGCTGACCACGCTGGAGATCATTGAGGAGGAGGGCCTTGTGGAGCGCGCGGCAGAGCTGGGCCAATATGCGCTGGAGTACCTGCAGGAGCAGATTGGCCATTTGCCCCAGGTCGCGGACATCCGCGGCCGTGGATTGATGTTCGGGGTGGAGATGGCTGGCGACGGCGGCAACACGGCCCAGGCCCGCGCCCGCGCTGAGCGAATATACTACGCCTGCCTGGATGCAGGCCTCAGCTTTAAGATCAGCCAGGGCAGCGTCCTTACCCTGTCTCCGCCGCTCACCATTTCGCGGGGGGATCTTTCCAAGGCGCTTGATATTGTCACCGGGGCCGTCAGGGCCGCCGGGTAGAGCGCCGCACGGCGGGCGCCGCTGTCTAATGAGAGTACACGATCAGAACGGAAGACCAGCAACAGCACAATAGCAAACGGGGAGATCCAGATTATGCCGGTAATCGAAGCCAGCCAGTTCCGCCTCAGCTACAACGAAGCGACGTGCCGCAGCTCCGGCCAATGCGGTTTGGCACTCTCCCGCGTGATCAGCGCTGTTGGCGGCAAGGATGGCGAAAGCGCAGCCCCCGAAACAGATGAGTATATAAGACAGGCTGTCGCAGCCTGCCCCTCTGGCGCCCTGTCGTTCAGCGGCCGGACCAGTGGTGGCAGGGTCCAAGTCCGGGACAAGGACAGAGTTCGCGAGCGGAAGTTCTATCTCCCCTGACGCCATGTGAGCCGACCTGTGCGCTGCCCGGTTGAACAGAGGGAGCGGGGCAGGGGCCAAACGCCTCAGGTCAAAGCTTGTCGAGGACCTTCTTCGCGCTGTCGAGGTATTCCTCCTGCCGCGGCTCAGACATCCTGTCCCAGGTGCTGTAGGCCCGCTTCAGGCGCGGGTTGTCCCGCAGCTTGTCCTGATTGCGCACCAGGAAGTCCCAATAGAGCGGATTGAACGGGCAGGCATCCTCGCCGGTCTTCTGTGTCACGCTGTAGCGGCAGCCTGCGCAATGGTTCGACATCTTGTTGATGTAGTTGCCGCTGGCGGCATAGGGCTTCGACCCCAGCAGGCCACCATCGGCAAACTGGCTCATGCCGATCACGTTGGGTGCCTCGACCCATTCATAGGCATCGGCATAGACCGCCAGGTACCATTCATGCACCTGATGCGGATCGACGCCCGCCAGCATCGCGAAGTTCCCCGTCACCATCAGCCGCTGGATGTGGTGCGCATAGGCTTCGTCTCTGGTCTGGGTGATGGCGGCAGCCAAGCAGGCCATGTCTGTGCCGCCTGTCCAGTAGAAGCGGGGCAAGGGGCGGGAGGCCCCTAGGAAGTTCCGCTCAGTATAGCCCGGCATGTTGAGCCAGTAGATCCCGCGCACGTATTCGCGCCAGCCGATGATCTGGCGGATGAACCCTTCGGCCGCATTGAGCGGCGCGTGCCCCTCGTAATAGGCCCGCTCCACCCGGCGGCAGACCTCCAGCGGCTCTAGCAGGCCCGCATTGATGTAGTGCGACAGGACGGAGTGATAGAGGAACCGCTCGCCCTCCAGCATCGCGTCCTGGTAGTCGCCAAAGCAGGGCAGAGCCTGCTCGGTGAAGCTCTCAAGCGCCTGCAGCGCGCCTTCCCGGGTGACCGCAAACCAGAACGGGCGCAGGGTGCCGAAATGCTTGCCAAACCGGGCTTCAACCAGCTCCAGCACTTCCTCCGTGATGGCATCCGGGCGGGTTTCCGGCAGGCGCGGCAGGAACAGCCCGCCCTCGGCGGGTTTGCGGTTTTCGTGGTCGAAATTCCACTTGCCGCCCTCCGGCTGATCGCCATTCATCAGCAGCCCGGTTTCGCGTCGCATTTCGCGGTAGAAATACTCCATGCGCAGCTGCTTGCGCCCCTCCGCCCAGGTGCGGAACCGCTCATGGGAGCAGAGAAACCGGCTGTCTTGCCGTATGTCCAGGGAGACATCCGCTTCCTCGGCCCAGTTAAGAAGCGCGGACTTGAGCCTGTATTCGCCGGGTTCGGTGACCACCACGCGGGCAACCGGTTGCTCCGCGCGCAGCCGGCCAATTTCGCCGGTCAGGCTGCCGGAGTTTTCGGGATCATCCAGCCGCACATAGCGTACCTGCCAGCCGTCTGCCTCCAGCTCCTGGGCAAAGTGGCGCATGGCTGAGAACAGAAATGCGATCTTCTTCTTGTGGTGCTGAACGTAATTGGCCTCCTCTGCAACTTCCGCCATCAAAATGATGTCACGCGACCGGTCAGCCTGCCGAAGAGAGGCGATATTGCGGCTGAGCTGATCGCCGAGAATGAGGATGAGATTGCGCTTGGCAGACTGATCGTTTGTGGGGGTCATCACGCGTCACCTAAGCAGGTCATCCCGCAGGCCGCATGGTGGCGACCAGCTCCGCAACCTTGAGGCCGAATTTACGCATCTCCGACTTGTTCATGATCACCCCGTCAGCGGTCAGATACAGCCAGTCGGTGGCTTTCAGCGTATGCCCGCCTGCGCTTTCGGGGAGAATGATCTCATACTGGAGCTGCACCGTTGAGCCGGACACGATACCCTGCGCCTCTCCCGCCAGGTCATCGGCTGTGGCGGTGAAGGTGTTGCCGGGGCCAAGGGTCAGGAACCATTTCCGGCTTTGGGTGACGCCGTTGGAATAGGTGAACTCTTCGCTCAGCGTGCCGGTGTCGCCATCCCATTCGCCCACCATTTTGGCGGTGAAGCTGTTGGCCATCTTGCCGGTGGGGCCGAAAATCACGCCTTCGGACAGGATCTCACCGGACAGGTGTTCGGTCAGGATGAACTGCGGACCGGTGTCCGCATAATCCTGTGGCGACTGGAACCGGAAGCTGAACAGGTAGGTTTTCGCGATCATCGCAAGCACGATGAGGGCGAGGATGAGGGTCAGGAGTTTCATTCGGTTGCTCTTTCTGATGGCAGGGTCAGGGCAAAGGCGAAGGCAGCGGTTTTCAGAACGCAGGGCAGGACGGCATAGGCCAGGGCAAGGGCGCTGAGCGCCTGCTGGCTGTTGTCCGCCCCGGGCTGGAAGCCCTTCTGCTCCAGCAGCGGCAGCGCCAGGGCGGCGGCCAGGGCCAGTGCCAGCTTGCCGGCAAAGGACCAGATGCCGAAGGCGGCGGAGGCGTTGAGGCCCGCGCGGGTCAGCGCGATGCTGAACATGGCGGGCAGCAGCACCATGTCAGCGCCAAGGGTGGCGCCCGAGACCGCGCAGATCACCGCAAAGCCCATGAGGCTGCCCGGGCCGAGCGCTGCGGCGCCCGCAAAGCTGGCAATGGCCAGCGGCATGGCGATCAGCAGCGTCTGTTTCGGCCCGATCCGCTGGCTGAGACGCGCCCACAGCGGCACGCTAAGTCCGGCGCAGAGGAAAAACAGCACCAGCAATGGCCCGGCATAGCCGGTCAGCTGCAGCCTGTCCTCGACAAAAAAGAGGAACAGGGTGGAGGTTAGCGCCACCGGCAGGCTGTTGAGCACGGCCAAAGCCAGAAGGCGCAGCGCGCCGGCCTGTGTCAGGGCCATCGCCGACAACGGCTGACCGGTGACCGCCGGGCGCCTCCAGAGCTGCAGGGTGGCCGTCGCGGTGAGCAGGGCAAAGCCCCCCAGGACCAGGCCAAAGGCCGCATAGCCCTGGCCCGCGGCGCCAAGCGCCACCAGAACCGCCGGTGCGATGGCGGCAAAGATCACGCCGCTCAGCATTCCGGCTTCGCGGAAGGCGGCCAGCGTCATCAGCTCGCGCGGGGTGGATTGCTTGGCCAAGGTGGCGCTGCGGCCATAAAGCAGGATCATGCCCAGGCTGTAGGCCGAGAACAGCAGCAGCAAAACAAGAACAAGCTTTGGCACCACCAGGGGGCCTGCCGTCAGGCCGAACAGCAGCGGAAATCCGACGGCAAGACCGCCCGCCGCCGCCAGCGCGAACCAAAGCTGCGCCTTTGGCCAGCGGTCGATGGCCCAGCCGATCAGCGGATCCTGCACCAGGTCGAACAGGCGGATCCCCAGCAGGATGCCGCCAAGCGCTCCCAGGCCGATCCCCAGGTTCACCGACGCAAACTGCGGCAGGTGAATGTAGAGCGGGATCCCCGCCGAGGCGAGCATCATCGCATAGAGGCTGACGCGGGAATACAGCATCATCAGCCCAGAAGCGCGCGGGTGAAGCGGGCGGAGCGGGTGTTTGCGCCGACAAAGATGGACATGAAGCTGTGCTTGATACCCGGTTGGTTCAATGTGCACGCGGTGCGTCCATTGCGCAGGAACTTCACACGGTCCGGTCCCTGGCTGACGGCCAGATACCGGTCGCCGGGGGAGACGCCTTGGAAACAGGCCTCGAACCGGGCGCGGGCCGGGGCGGGATGCCCCAGGCGCCGCATCTCGCGCAGGGTAGCTTCGACCAGGTCTTCCTGGCTCAGATGGCGCTGGTAGGTGAGCTCGATGCCGAAATCCTGCGACCAGTCCAGAGGCGCCGCGCCCCGCGTGAACAGCCGCGCCTGATAGACCGGCAGTCCCAGCAGCCGGAACGTCGCCGCGCCGCGCTGTTCGGCCCCCGGCAGCAGGGATTGCACCGACGAGGCAAAACCAGCCGCCGGAACCGCCAGCAGGCAGAGGGTCAGGAGCAGCTTACGCATGGGCGAGCTCCACCTGCACCACATTGGTGTGACCGATGGCAAAGGAGGCGGCGCAGATCTCCAGATAATATTGCCAATTGCGGAAGAACGCCTCGCCATAGCCCAGTTCCGTGATCCGGCGCTTCTGCGCGGCCAGGCGCTGTGCCCAGATCCGGCAGGTGCGGGCATAATCCTGGCCGAAGGCAAAGCTGTCCGCGACCTGCAGCCCGGCCGATTTTGCCTGCTGCGCGATCACCTGATCGGACAGCAGCATGCCGCCGGGAAAGACGTACTGGCGGATGTAATCAGAGGAGGTCCGGTAGGTCGGAAAGAAGTCGTCCCGCACCGTGATCGCCTGCAGCAGCACGCGGCCGCCTTCGGCCAGGCTGCTTTTGAGCTTGGCGAAATAGCTGGGCCAGTAGCGCTCACCCACGGCCTCGATCATCTCGATCGAGACAATATTTTCGAATTTGCCGCCAATATCGCGGTAGTCGCGCAGCTGGATGTCGGCGCGCCCGTCCAGGCGGCTTTCGGCATAGCTGTGCTGGTTGCGCGAGATGGTGACGCCGGTCACATCGCGGCCCTCGGCACTGGCCTGTTCGGCAAAGCCGCCCCAGCCGCAGCCGATCTCCAGCACCTGCTCGCCGCTGCCCAGCCGGGACAGGATGCGGGCGTTCTTGCGGGTCTGCGCCTGCGCCAGATCATCGCCCTCCGCCCCGAACAACCCGGAGGAATAGGTCATGCCGTCATCCAGCCACAGCTGGTAGAACTCATTGCCTACATCGTAATGGGCGCGGATGTTTTTGCGCGCTCCGCGTTTGGAATTCGCCCGCAGCAGGGTGTCGACAACGCGGAACTTGGCCCGGTTCAGCGGGCTGGCCTGATCGTAGCTGCCCAGATGATCGCGGTTCTGCATTGCCAGCTGCATCAGCCCGTCGACCGACGGCGTGTCCCACAGGCCCTGCACATAGGCCTCGCCCAGACCGACCTGGCCGTGCGCCGCCATGGCCGAGACCGCGGCCCAGTCGTTGATGTGCATTTCCGCCTCGGGGCCGCGGTCGCCGAATTCATAGCGCGCGCCATCCGGGGTGCGCAGCGTCAGCCGCCCCTCACGCAGTCGCGCGCAGACCGTCAGAAATTCCGACTGAAGGGCTTTGTCCGTGAATGCCATGATCTGTTCCTTTGGCCGGGGAGGGGGTGAGAGAATTCATCATGCGGACAATCCGCATGGCGCTGGCGATGCCGTCTTCGTGAAAGCCGTGGCGGTTGTAGGCGCCTGCGAACCAGGTGTTGTTCTGCCCCTGTATCGCCCGGATCTGGCGCTGGGCATGCAGCGCTGCCTTGTCGAAAACGGGGTGGGAGAATTCCACCGTGTCATAGACCTTGTCCGCAGGAATAGGCCGGGTGGGGTTCAGGGTGACAAACAGCGGATCGCTTTCGGGGATGCTTTGCAGACGGTTCATCCAGTAGGTGACCCCGACGCCGCCGTCCTGGCTGCGGTAGGCCCAGCTGGACCAGCAGCTGCGCCGCTTGGGCATCTGGCGGCTGTCGCAATGCAGAAGCGCGGTGTTCGGCTGATAGCGGATTGCCCCCAGCGCCGCGGCTTCGGCTGGGGTGGCATCACCCCCCAGAATGGCAAGCGCCTGATCCGAATGACAGGCCAGGATGATGTCATCAAAGACGCGCGGGGCCGCGCCCTGCGCCTGCACCGAAGCACAGCCCGCCTGCCGGGTGACTTGCCGGACCGGGCTGCAAGAGCGGATCTCGCAGCCCCGGGCAACCAGCGCAGCCTCCAGACGGCGGACATATTCGATGCTGCCGCCCTTGACCGTCCACCACTGATGCTTGCCGGTCCCGGCCAGCAGCGCATGATTGCGGAAGAAGCGGACCAGCGATTTCGCCGGGAACGCATCAACGTCGCTGACCGGGGTTGACCAGATCGCGCCGCACATCGGCATCAGGTAATGGTTGCGGAACCAGCTGCCGAGGCCCAGCTCATCGACCAGCTCGCCGATGGTCTTGTCATCATCGGTGGCGGCGGCCTCGGCCCGTTTGCCGAAGCGCACGATATCGGCGACCATCTTGTGGAACTGCGGGCGCACCAGATTGCGCTTCTGTGCCGCCAGCATCCGCAGGCTGTTCAGCCCGTATTCCAGGCGGCCGTCGTCGATGCTGGCGCAAAAGCTCATCTCGCTTTTGATTACCGGCACATCCAGCTCCCGGAACAGCCTCGTGAGGTAGGGGTAGGTGACATAGTTGAAGACGATGAACCCGGTATCCACCGGCTGATCGCCGTTCTTTCCCGCCAGAACGGTGCGCGCATGTCCCCCCAGCCGGGAGGCAGCTTCAAACAAGGTGACATCATGGCTGCCGGCCAGATAATACGCCGCGGACAGACCGGAAATGCCGCCTCCCACGATGGCAATCTTGCGGCGCGGCCCCTGAGTTTGATCCAGCATGCGTCGGTTTTCCCTTGCTGTTGTTTGGACCGGATACGCCGTGGGCAAGAAACCGGATCACCTCTTTCCCGATAAAACTGTGCTTGCAGGTGATCCGGGGCGGCAGCGGCTGCGTATCCGGTGCATGATCGAACATGTTGCAGCACAGACCTTTCACGCGCGCCGGGGCCGCCTGAAGAACGCCTTCCGCTACGGCGTGGACTACATTCTGACCGACATGACTGATGGCGCGCCGCCGCTGCTGTCGCGCAACCGCTTCAACCTGTTCTCGATCCACGACCGCCGCCACGGCGGCCCCCGCGGCAACGGGCGCGGCGTCGCCTGGTTCCGCGAGGAGCTGGAGCGGCGCGGGTTTCCCTTGCAGGGCACTCAGCTGCTGCTGCTGACACAGCCGAGTTTCCTGTGGTTCCACTTCAACCCGGTCAGCTTCTGGATCGCGGTCAAGGAAGGCCGCCCCCGTGCCTTCATTGCCGAGGTGAACAACACCTTCGGCCACCGCCACTGTTATTTTGCGGCCCATCCTGATTTCCGCCCGATCCAGCGCAGCGAGGTGATCGAAGCGGAGAAGCTGATGCATGTCTCGCCGTTTCAGCAGGTGGCCGGGCGCTACCGGTTCAATTTCGAGATGACGGAGCGGGCGTTCAACATCCGGATTTCCTACACCAATGGGCGCGAGGGCGTGCTGGCGACGCTGAATGGCCTGCGCCGTCCGGTGACCACCGGCGGGCTGCTGCGCGCTGCCTTGCGCAGGCCGCTGGGAGCGGCCCGTGTGGTGGCGCTGATCTACTGGCAGGCGCTCAAGCTCTGGGTCAAGCGCGCGCCGTTCCTGCGCAAGCCGGAACCGCCGAAGCCGTTGATCTCCGACAGCTCGACCTTCTCGGGCGGCAAGGCGTGACGCAGTTTGCAGGCAAGAGCATCTGGCTGGTCGGGGCGAGCCACGGGCTGGGGCGCGAGGTTGCCCGGCAGCTGGACCAGTCTGGCGCCCGGCTGGTCTTGTCGGCGCGGTCAGAGGATGCGCTGGACGCGCTGGCACATGAGCTGCGCCGGGCAAGGCCGGTGCCTGTGGATGTCACCGATATGGACTCGGTCAGAAAAGCCGCCCGTCTTGCCGGGCCGCTGGATGGCATCGTCTACAACGCAGGCGCCTATGAGCCAATGCGCACCCAGGACTGGGACAGCAGCGCGGTGCTGGGGATGAGCGATGTGAACTTTACCGGCGCGCTGCGGGTTCTGGGGCAAGTGGTGCCCGGATTTGTGAAGGCGGGCCGGGGGGATATCACGCTGGTCGGCTCCTTAGCCGGATACCGCGGGCTGCCCGCATCCATCGGCTATGGCGCCAGCAAGGCGGCGCTGATCAGCCTTGCGGAAACCATGCGGCATGATCTGAAGGACAGCGGCGTCACCGTGCGCGTGGTCAACCCGGGCTTCATCAAAACCCGGCTGACGGACAAGAACAGCTTTAAAATGCCGCAGCTGATGGAACCGGAAGATGCTGCCCGGCATGTGGTTGCGGCGATGCAATCGCGCCGGTTCAGGACGGATTTTCCCCGTCCTTTCTCCTGCGCGATCAAGGCGTTTAATCTTCTGCCCGACTGGCTGGTCTACCGCGGCAAGTGAGGCTGGCAGCCCGTTGCCGCCGTGGTCAAATCCGGAACAAGGGCTGCAGCAGACGCGGCATGAATGCCTTGAAACGCAGCGGCGCATCGGTGGCGGCCAGGCAAATGCAGGGATCGCCGGCATCCGCAACCGGCGTGTGCTCCAGGGTTTCATCGCCGATTTCGACATCCCCGACACCAAACCGCCCGGTCTCGTCGCTGAAACTGCCCTGCAGCACCAGGGTCAGCTCCAGCCCATTGTGGCTGTGATCCGGCACCGCCTGGCCTGCAGGGATATACAGCAGCCGGGCGGATCCCAGATCATCCTCGAAAAGGATGTTCTGTTTTACTCCCATGCCCAGCGTCTTCCAGCGCGGCGGCTGCCCCTTCAGAGACTGCATCACCGGCCCAGGGTAGATCCCCTTGGGGTCATAGACCGGCACCGGCGCGGCAGGCTCATCCAGCTGCGCCATGAGGTTTGATTTCGCGTCCTGCGACATCGCCACGCAAGCGGCCTCTTCCAGCAGCGCGCCACCAACCGCCTGATGCGCGCCAAGCGCTGCCTGGCAGTCGCGGCAAAGGGACAAGTGGCTGGCGACAACCATGGAAAAGGCATGCGGCAGGCTGCCCGCCGCGTAGGCCGCGATCATCGGATCGGGGATGTGATGTGTGATTGCAGGCATTCAACGCAATCCTTTTAGTTCCTTGCGCAGCCGCCCCAGGCCAAGGCGGATACGCGACTTTACTGTTCCCAAGGGCAAGCCCGTCTGGGTGCTGATCTCCTGGTGGGTCAGATCGCCGATATAGGCCTTTTCGATCATCTCCTTCTGATCGGGGTGCAGTTGCTCGATGGCCTGTTTCAGGTGCAGGCTCTCCTGCTCCAGGGCGAGGATCTGGCTGGCATCGGGCTCTGTTCCGGGATCCTCTCCCAGCTCATCGGGAACGGGGCGGTTTTCCTTGCGGACGATATCGATATGGCGGTTGCGGGCGATCTGGTAGATCCAGGCCGAGGCCTGCGCCTTGTGCGGATCGAACATCGCCGCCTTGCGCCAGATGGTGAGCATGACGTCCTGGACAATCTCTTCGGCCAGCGCCGGCCGCGCGCCGCAGCGGATGACAAACCCCTTCAAGCGCGGTGCCAGGTAGTCGAACATTTCACCGAACGCCGCGCGGTCCCGATGATCGCGCACAGCCAGCAGCCAGACGGTGAGCTGCGAATAGGTTTGCTCTTTTGACACTACTGCTTTGCCCTCAGGGGATGCCCGAAGCACGATGTTTTTATCGGGCGGCCTGTCCAAGTTTAGTGTCAGCATAGTCCGGATACGGACCTGTGTGGAAGTTGGATCATGGGCCGCCGCAATTTTTGCGACGCCCGGAAACACCGATGGGCGGCCAGGGCACCAAGACCTGATCCGCCTCCGGCTGCGGGACGTAACACATGCAAGCCCCTGCAAGAAAGAGTTCAGTGATGCGCAATATCGTTGTCAGCGGCGGGTCCGGCGCGATCGGGTCAGCCTTCCTTCGTGAACTGGCGCGGAAATACCCGCAGGCCAGCATCCACAGCCTGTCCCGCAGCCCGAAAGCCTCAGCGCCGCCCGGCGTGCAGTCCATACACGTGGATTACCTGGATGAAGACAGCCTGCAAGCCGCAGCGGGGCAGGTCGCCAGGAAAGGCGCGGTTGACCTGATAATCCTGGCGGGCGGGATCCTGCATCAGGGGGATATCACGCCGGAAAAATCCCTTAGAGAGCTGAGCGCCGGGAAACTCCTGGCGCTGTTCACGGCCAACACGGTGGCTCCGGTCCTGACCGCAAAGCACTTTCTGCCCTTGCTGCCGCGTGACAGGCGCGGGGTTTTTGCCGCTCTGTCCGCCCGCGTCGGCAGCATCTCCGACAATCATCTGGGCGGCTGGTATTCGTACCGGGCGTCCAAGGCAGCCCTGAACATGTTCATCCGCACTGCCGCGATAGAAATCCGCCGCCGCAACCCGCAGGCCATTGCCGCCGGGCTGCATCCCGGCACGGTGGAAAGCGGTCTGTCCCGACCCTTTCTGCGCAACGTTGCCCCGGACAAATGCTTTTCGCCGCAGTATTCGGTTTCCAGGATGATGACCGTGATCGACACCCTGACACCCTCTCAAAGCGGGTACTGCTTCGCCTGGGACGGAAGCCTCATTGACCCTTGAACAGCCTGGAGCGCGAGGGTGGCCAGCTGGCCGGAATGATCCGTTTGCACCCGCGTCAGGCCGCGTGCGCGGTCTGCCCACCAGTCTCTCTTAGCGGGACCTGAGCCCAAATTTCCAGCAAACCAGCTGCTCTTGGCAGGCCATATGCGGCAAGCACCCTCCCATATGCGCACTCAGGGTAAAAAACATTTCCGGAAAATAAAAAATGTCTTTGTGATGCGCCTTCTTCCCAGCATCATTCCCTTGAGACCAGATGAGTCCGCAAGCCGGCCCTGATCTGGTGCGCTTCACACCGGTGCGCCCCGCCTGATGCGGCTGTGCGTGCCGGCAAAAAAACCGAGGAAACACACTCGGCAAGATGGCAATGAACCGGGAGGAAAATTCAAATGTCATTGGACGTGAGCACAATATTTGCTCAGCAAGTCACTCTGAACTCGCTGGTGCAGAACATTCTGTACGCATCGGGTGTCGTCGGGGCAATCCTGGTGGTTGTCGGGCTTTTGCTGATCGACGCGGGGACCGCGCGCCGCAGGAACCTGTTCAACTCGACGATCGAAAAGACGCTGGGCTTCTTCCTGGGGTTTGCAACCTACTACGTTATCGGTTTCGGCCTGTGGGCCGGGCAGTATTACATCATGGAAGGCGCGACCATGATGGATTCCATCAATGACTGGTGGCTGGGCGGCGCGATGACCAACGCGCTGGCGCATCACACCGATCCGGGCACCTTCCCGGGGCTGAACACCTTCCAGATCTTCATCTTCTTCCTTGCGGTGTTTGCCGGGATCATCAACATCCTGCTGCATTTCGCCGTGTCGGAGCGGATGAAGGCCCCGGCCTATTTCATCACCTGCATCGTCGCCGCAGTGGTGTCCTCGGCCCTCAGCTGGGCGACCTGGGGCTCGGTCGGGCCGCTGACCAATGCCGGCTTCCACGACTTCTTCGGGGTAGGCTTCGTGTACCTGTTCCCCGCGGGCATGGCACTGGTGTTCACGCCGAAACTGGGCGCGCGCCCGGGCATGATGGCACCGCACCCGCGGATCTCGGCCTATCTGGCGCCCAGCATCGGCCTGTGCGCACCCGGCCTGCTGCTGATCTTTGCCGGCCTGCCGATGGTGATCCTGTCCTGCCTGTTCTTCTTTGACCCCGAAGCGCTGGCGGTCAGCGTCACCATGGCCGACACCAGCGTCGGCATCGCGATCAACAACTACGCCCTGGTCTGGGCCGGCGGCGCGATCACCGGCCTGCTGATTGCCTACTCGACAGGCAAGTACGCCTATACCCTGCTTGGGCCGCTGGCGGGCTATGTCGCCGGGGCGTCTGGCTTTGATGTCTACCTGCCCTGGCAGGCCTTCGTCCTCGGCCTTGCAGCGCCTTTCGTGGCCTACGTTGTCTACGAGTTCACGCTGAAACGCGGCATCGACGAGCACAAGCTGTTCCCGCTGTTCCTGGGTTCCGGCGTCTTCGGGATGATCGTGCTGGGTCTTTTCAAGGCCGGCACCCCGCGCGGCGGCTACTTTGGCATCGAGGAAGGCGCCTATGCGTTCCAGCACGGGGAAATCTCGCTGGTGATGCAGCTGGTGGGCACGGCTGTCTGCATCGGCACTGGCGTGGTCACGGCGCTTATCCTGGCCTTCATCCTGGAGCGAACCGTGGGGCTGCGGGTGAATGAGGACGACCAGATCGAGGGCCTGGATGGCAAGATCTGGGATCTGGAGCCCGACGTGGTCACCCACGCGGACAGCGCGCAAAACGCCTGACACCGCCTGCAATCGCAAAGGCCCCGGCATCTGCCGGGGCCTTTTTTGCTGGGGCAATTCCCGCCGGGCGTTAGAGATGCGTTGTCAGTTTGTAGCCCGGCGCAAAGAACAGCTTGGCCAGCGTGACCGGGCTGCCGCGCAGCCAGGTGATCCGTTCCGCCGTGAATACCGGGTCCCCGGCGGGCGCGTCCAGAAACTCCGCCACCGCCTGATCCGCCTTGGTGGCCATGAAGCTCAGCTCCAGATTGGTGAACGGCACCTTTTGCACCAGCCAGTCATTCGGTCCCGACTGGGAGAAATCCGCCTCCAGCACCTCAGGGATGCTGTCGGGGATCACCCAGCGCACTTCGTACTGAAAGGGGGCATTGTCCGCATAGTGCATGCACCTGATGTGCAGCACCTCCTGGCCCTGGGGCAGGTCGAGCCGGGCGGACAGCCATGCTGGCGCAGCCTGCACGCTGCGCTCAACCAGGGAATACCGGTATTCCGCGCCGGTTCCTGCGATCTCGTCCCGGACCAGCGGGATCGAGAACTGGGCCTTGCGCACCGGGGAATTCAGCACCCTGGTGCCTGCCTTGCGCTTGCGCTCCAAGAAACCCTCCTCGGCCAGCTCCCGCAGCGCCCGGTTCACGGTGGTGCGGGTGCTGGAAAACTCCTCGGCCAGTTCGGTCTCGCTCGGCAGCAGGCTGTCCGGCGCCCAGATCCGGTTCTGTATCCGGTCGAGAACGACCTGCTTGATATCCCGGTAGCTCATTTTCCGGCGCGGTGCTGCCATGGTGCCTCTCAGGGTCATAAGAAAATTTAACACCCATAAGAATACACATAATCCCCGGACAGGAAAGCGGCATCCGGTAACGGAGGCTCAGATACGCGGGCAGGGCGTCAGCCGCTCAGAACCACTGCCCGGGTTCCATCAGCCCCAGATCCAGCAGCTGGCGCGAGTGCCACTCGAACGGCGCGGAATTGTGCCAGCGGAAGGTTTCGATATCGAAGGTGGAACCCGGATTGCGTTTCAGCGCCTTGGCCGTGCGGAAGGAGCAGACGGCCGCGGTCAGGTTGTGGTGCCAGGGGCAGGCGTATGTGTTGTACTCCTGATCGTTGAAGGTGTGATCCGGCTGCAGCTCCAGCCCCGGCTTGGCCCTGAACAACGATATCCGGTCGATCTTGCGGCTGGCCGTGGGGATATGCTCCTCGAACCGCCAGCGCACGCCGCCAAAGAAGTCCAGCTGCCGCTCGCGCGGGTGGCCGGTTGCGGGATCCTGGCGCGACTGGGCGTAATAGCCGGACTTGTCCAGATAGGCATTTTCCAGCGACACCGCGCCGGGACATGCCTCCAGGTCGCCCGCGTAAAGGTCGATCACATAGCTGAGCATCGCATCGCGCCGCTCCTCAGTATGAAAGGCCAGCATCTCGCCGACGGTGCGGGTTTCGCAGAACGGGTAGAACAGGTATTCCGCGTTGTAGCAGTAATACAGCCAGCAGCCCGGCTGCGCCGCCGCAATGACCGCGTTGACGGCACCGGTCACCGCGCCCTCCGGCCCGCAGTCGAACGGCACCCGGTGCACCTTGGCGCGCACGTCCTGCGGCAGGTCGAAGGCATCGGGCATCAGCGCCACAACCGCCTTGAAGCGGCTTTGCAGATGGTGGCGCAGGGTGGTGGCAATCTCCACCTCATCCTCGATGAAGACCAGCGCAACCGGGCCCTTGGCCAGCAGCGCCTTGCCCTGCTTCAGGAAATCCTCCAGCGAAGAGTACATCATGCCCGTCTGCCCCTGCCTTTCTGGCCTTTGCGGCCAAAATCGGGTAATTCCCGCGTCATTGCAAGCGGCGGCATTTGCCTGTAAGGCAGGCCGCTGACCCCGGATCAGGCTAAAAGGCTGAGACTCATGAGCGCCCCGAAGAAGCTGTTTATCAAGACCTATGGCTGTCAGATGAATGTCTACGACAGCGAACGCATGGCCGAAGCGCTGGGCGGCGAGGGCTATGTCGAGACCAAGTCGCCCGATGAAGCCGACATGATCCTGCTGAACACCTGCCACATCCGGGAAAAGGCGGCAGAAAAGGTCTACTCCGAGCTGGGCCGCTTCAAGGGGCTGAAGGCTGAAAAACCTGACCTGAAAATCGGGGTGGCGGGCTGCGTGGCCCAGGCCGAAGGCGAAGAGATCATGCGCCGCCAGCCGCTGGTCGACCTGGTGGTCGGCCCGCAAAGCTATCACCGCCTGCCGGAGATGGAAGCCAAGGCGCGCGAAGGGGAGAAGGTGCTCGATACCGACTTCCCCGAAGAGGATAAATTCGAGAAACTGAAAAACCGTCCCAAGGCCAAACGCGGCCCGACCGCGTTCCTGACGGTGCAGGAGGGCTGCGACAAGTTCTGCGCCTTTTGCGTGGTGCCCTATACCCGCGGGGCCGAGGTCTCGCGCCCGGCAGACCGCATCCTGCGCGAGGCGCAGGACCTGGTGGAGCGCGGCGTGCGCGAAATCACCCTCTTGGGCCAGAACGTGAACGCCTATCACGGTGCCGGCGCCAATGGCGACCTGACCCTGGCGCAGCTGATCTGGGAGCTGGACAAGATCGACGGGCTGGAGCGCATCCGCTTCACCACCTCGCATCCCAATGACATGCAGGACGACCTGATCGAGGCGCATGGCACCTGTGCCAAGCTGATGCCGTACCTGCATCTGCCGGTGCAGGCGGGCTCCGACAAGATCCTCAAGCGGATGAACCGCTCGCACACGGCGGAAAGCTACATCCGCCTGATCGAGCGCATCCGCGCCGCGCGTCCCGACATCCTGATTTCCGGCGATTTCATCGTCGGCTTCCCGGAAGAGACCGAGGAGGACTTCCAGGCCACCATGGACCTGGTGGAAGAGGTCAAATACGGCACCGCCTATTCCTTCAAATACTCGACCCGCCCCGGCACCCCGGCGGCAGAGCGTCCCCAGGTCGACCCGGCTGCGGCCGACGACCGGCTGCAGCGTCTGCAGGCTCTGCTCACCAAGCAGCAGCGCGAGGTGCAGGACAGCATGGTCGGCCGCGAGGTTGGCGTGCTCTTTGAAAAAGCCGGCCGCCTGCCGGGCCAGATGGTTGGCAAGTCCGACTATCTCCACGCCGTGCACGTCGCCGATTGCAGCCGTGACGTCGGCGAACTGGCGCGGGTCCGGATTGTCTCCTCGGGTGCAAATTCGCTGGCGGGCGAGCTGATCGGCTAACGCCGCCGCCGCCAAGCGAATCTCTTGGGGCAGCCGCTTCCTGGGGCTCCCTGGGGGGCTTTGCGGCAAATTGATGGCGCGTCCTGATTGCACCGCGATCAGCAACAATTCCCTCCTGGCGCCGCGAGTGTCCGGCGCTAGCGCTCAATGCGCGCGTAAAACAATACAATTTTACAGGTGGAAATATCTAAATTCAGCTATTTTAGACTTTATGGCCTGAGCGGTGGCCACTTATGGGGGAAGCTCCTTGGGGGGCTTAGGTGAAGGAATTCTGGTTTTGTTGAAATTCAAATTGAACAAGGCGATTGCGCTGGCTGCCGCTGCCACGGCCGCGCTCAGCATCGCCGCCGCGCCCGCCAGCGCGCAATCCCAGCAGCGGACGATCAAGGGCGAACGGTATGTTCCCACCATCTGGGTCGACCCGGACGGTTGCGAGCATTGGGTGATGGATGATGGGGCCGAAGGCTACATGACCCCGCATGTCAAACCCGATGGCAAGCCGGTCTGCCGGCGGGGCAACATCTGCGGGGTGATGCCGACCGACCAGTTCTTCGCCACCGACCGGCATTTCATCAACGCAGCGGGCAAGCAGCGTCTGCGCGAGTTTTTCCAGCAGGCGCAGAGCAACGGCGCGCGCTCTTTCATCGTCGCCGGCCACACCGATAGCAGGGCTTCGGATGAATACAACATCCGCCTGTCCGAGCGCCGCGCAAATGCAGTGGCCCAGGTTGCCCGTTCTGTCGGCGCGCGCATCGCCGGTATCCGCGCCTATGGCGAACGCGATCCGCGGGTGCCCAACACAAGCGCCGCCAACATGGCGCAGAACCGCCGCGTCGAAATCTACTGCCTGCGCTGAGGGGGATAACATGAAACGCTACATGCACACCGCTGCTGTCCTGGCCGCAGCCGCTGCCGTTTCGGCCTGCACGCCGACTGTCGATAAAACCACCGACCAGCATATTGCGGACGGCCAATCGCTGGACCTGTCCAACCTGACTGCAGGCATCTGGATTGATCCAAATGGCTGCGAGCATTGGATTATCGACGATGGCCTCGAAGGCTACGCCGATCTGCGCCGCACCCCCGATGGCAAGCCGGTCTGCAACAGCGACCTGCCGCCAACGCTGGCGACTGGCCCGTTCAAGGACGGGTCGACCTTCGCGGATCCGCTGTGACAGCGGCCGTATCGTGCTGATTGCAGCCGCCCCCCGGGGCGGCTGTTTTGTTTCAATTGAGTGAAATTCCGCTGCTCATGCTTGCGCAAACGCAGCAGGGGCGGCAAACTGAAAGGGCAACCCCGGATTGAGGAGATCAGCTTGGCCATCGGTGCCCTGAATGACGCGCAAGACCAGACCGCAACCCATGAAGTGCTTCTGGAATTTCCCGACAACCGCTTGCTGATCGACCTGTGCGGCGAATATGACCGCAACCTGGCTGACATCGAACAGAAACTGGGCGTGCAGATCGTCCGCCGCGGCAACCAGCTTTCGGTGATGGGCGAGGATTCGGCGCGCGAGCAGGCGGCCGGCGTGCTTACGGCCCTCTACGACCGGCTGGAAACCGGCCGCAGCGTCGAAAGCGGCGACATCGACCGCGAGTTGCGGATGGGGCCGGGGCCGGACACCGACGATGCGGAACCTGACGGCCAGCTGCAGATGTTCCGCGGCGGCCGGGTGGAGATCAAGACCCGCAAGAAACTGGTGGAGCCGCGCACCGAGGCGCAGAAGGCCTATGTGCACGCGCTGTTCGAAAACGAAATGGCCTTCGGCATCGGCCCGGCCGGCACCGGCAAAACCTATCTGGCCGTGGCGGTCGGCGTCTCGATGTTCATCACCGGCCATGTCGACCGCATCATCCTGTCCCGCCCGGCGGTGGAGGCCGGCGAGAAGCTCGGCTATCTGCCCGGCGACATGAAGGACAAGGTCGACCCCTACATGCAGCCCTTGTACGACGCGCTGAACGACTTCCTGCCGGGCAAGCAGCTGGCCAAGCTGATCGAGGACAAGCGCATTGAGATCGCGCCCCTGGCCTTCATGCGCGGCCGCACACTTTCCAACGCCTTCGTGGTGCTGGATGAGGCGCAGAACGCCACCACCATGCAGATGAAGATGTTCCTCACCCGCCTGGGCGAGGGCTCGCGCATGGTGATCACCGGCGACCGCTCGCAGGTCGACCTGCCGCGCGGCGTGCAGTCGGGCCTGGCAGACGCCGAGCGGCTGCTGAAATCGGTCCCCAAGATCAGCTTCAACTACTTCACCGCCCGCGATGTGGTGCGCCACCCCCTTGTGGCGGCCATCATCGAGGCCTATGACGCAGACGCAATGCCGGCCTGATCCCGCTTTCCTCTTGCCTCAAATATCCCGGGGGCGCGGGGGCTGGCCCCCGATTCCGGATGTGCTCCATGACACTCGACATCTCTATCGAAGACAGCCGCTGGCAGGACGCCGGGCTTGAGCCGCTGGCCATTGAGGCCGTCACCGCCGTCCTGGACCATTTCGGTCTGGATCCGGAGGAGTGCGAGATTTCCCTGCTGGGCTGCGATGATGCCCGCATCACGGAGCTGAACGCGGAGTTCCGCGAAAAACCCAAACCCACCAACGTGCTGAGCTGGCCCGCCGAAGACCTGGCCGCGGAGCAGGATGGCGGCACGCCGCAGCTGCCGGAACCAGATTTCACCGGAGAGATTCCGCTGGGCGACATTGCCATTTCCTTCGAAACCTGCGCCCGCGAGGCGCAGGAGGCGGGCAAGCCGCTGGCCGATCACACCCGCCATCTGACCGTTCACGGAATGTTGCATCTTCTGGGCTACGATCACATTCGCGACCGCGATGCCGCATTAATGGAAGGGATTGAGGCGGAGATACTTGGCAAAATGGGTATCGCGAACCCATATATGGGTGAGGATGCCCCCTGAGCGGGGTTTTTGGATAGGACCGATGGGCGACATAGAAGGCAGTTCTAACGCGGCGCAGGGCGCGCTGCAGAACGTGAACGGCACGGCGGCAGAAGCGCCTGCCACTGAGAAAACCGGTTTCTGGGCACGGCTGTTCGGCGTGTTCAGTTCCGAGACGCAAGCCGAAGATGAACCTGGCAGTGATCAGCCTGCGGCGGGTATGGGCCCGCACGGCATGATCAATCTGCGCCGGCTGCGGGTGGAAGATGTTGCCATCCCTTCCGCCGAAATTGCCGCTGTGCCGGTCACCATCGACAAGGACGATCTGGTCGGCATCTTCCGGCAAAGCGGCTTTACCCGGATCCCCGTGTACGAGGGCACGCTGGACACGCCTCTGGGCTTCGTCCACCTCAAGGATTTCTCGCTGACCCACGGCTTCAATGGCGGCAGTTCGGACTTCGACCTGTCGCGGATGCTGCGTCCGCTGCTGTTTGTGCCGCCGTCGATGCCGATCGGGGTGCTGCTGACCAAGATGCAGGCCGAACGCCGCCACATGGCGCTGGTGATCGACGAATACGGCGGTGTCGACGGTCTGGTGACGATCGAGGATCTGATCGAACAGGTGGTCGGCGAGATCGAGGATGAGCACGACGCCGACGAGCTGCAGACCTGGTACCAGGAAAAGCCGGGCAGCTACATCGCCCTGGCCCGCACACCCCTGCCGGAGTTCGAGACCGAGATCGGCCATTCGCTGACCAGCCATGACGCGGTCGACGAAGAGGAAATCGACACGCTGGGCGGCCTGGTCTTCATGCTGTCGGGGCGGGTGCCTGCCCGCGGCGAGGTGATCGAACACCCCGAAGGCGCCGAGTTTGAGGTCATTGACGCCGACCCGCGCCGGATCAAACGGCTGCGTGTCCGGCTGCCGGACGCCGCTGCATGATCACACTCGGGCTGCGCCGGGCTGCCCGCCAGCTCAGGCTTGCGCCGGCGGCGCTGGCCTTTGGCGGCGGCGCGCTGCTGTCGCTGTCGCTTGCTCCCTGGCATGTTCTTCTTGGTCTGCCCGTCGCGCTGGCCGCTGCGGGCTGGCTGATCCTGCAGGCTGCCTCGGCCCGCACCGCGGCGCTGGCCGGCTGGCTGTTCGGGCTGGGGTATTTCGTCTTTGGCCTGTCGTGGATCATCGAACCCTTTCAGATAGACCCGGAGCGCCACGCCTGGATGGCGCCTTTTGCGCTGGTGTTCCTGGCCGCAGGCCTCGCCCTGTTCTGGGGCGCTGCCTTTGGCCTGACGGCGCGGTTCAGCCGCGGCGCCTGGCGGGTGCCGGTGCTGGCGGCCATGTGGACGCTGGCGGAATTTGCCCGGGCCTATCTGCTGACCGGTTTCCCCTGGGCGGGTTTCGGGCAGTTCTGGATCGATACGCCGGCCGCGAACCTGCTGCCCTGGACCGGGCCGCAGGGGCTGGGGCTGCTGACGCTTGCGGCGTTCCTGCCGCTGGCCCTGATACGGCAAAACCCGCTTGCCGCCGCCGCGCCGCTCGCCATTTCCGCGGCCGCCGCTGTTGCCGTTCCCGCGCCGCCGCAGGCCGCGCAAACGGGCAAGGCCGTGCGAATCGTTCAGCCCAATGCGCCGCAGAACCTGAAATGGCACCCGGACCACCGCTGGGAATTTGTCCGCCGGTCCGTTGCCTTTTCCGCGGGGGCGCCGCGCCCGGATCTGATCGTCTGGCCGGAAACCGCGGTGCCGCAGCTGCTGAACTATGCTGAGGACACGCTGCGGATCATCTCGGACAGCGCGGGCGGCGTGCCGGTTCTGCTGGGGATCCAGCGGGAGGAGGCAGGCGCCTATTACAATTCCGCGGTGCTGCTGGACGCCGATGGCATGGCCACCGCCACCTATGACAAGGCGCATCTGGTGCCGTTTGGCGAATACGTGCCGTTTGGCGACTTCATGGCGCGCTTTGGCATCCACGGCTTTGCCTCCCAGGCGGGCGCGGGCTATGCCGCCGGTCCCGGCGCCCAGGTGATGGATCTGCCCATCGGCAGCGCCTTGCCGCTGATCTGCTACGAGGCTGTTTTCCCTCAGGATGTGAACGCCGCCGAATCCCGGCCGCAGATGCTGGTGCAGATCACCAATGACGCCTGGTTCGGCACCCGGTCCGGCCCCTATCAGCACCTGGTGCAGGCCCGGATGCGGGCGCTGGAGCAGGGTCTGCCGATGATTCGCGCCGCCAATACCGGCGTCTCTGCCATGATCGCGCCGGACGGGGCGATGCTGGACAGCCTGCCGCTGGGCGAGGCCGGCTATATCGACGCAAGCCTGCCTGCACCGCTGCCGCCGACGCTCTACAGCCGCACCGGCGACTGGCCTGTCCTGCTGCTGTGTCTTTTTGGTGTATCTGCGGCATTCTTCCGCAGCCGCGCCCTTGCACCGCGGTCATAGCTGCTTAACTCTGTCGGAATATAGATTGACCCGCGCGGTCTTGCCGCGTAATGCGGCCCGATACCTGCCACAACGGCTTCCTGGCGTGGCGGGCTGAACCTCAATGGAGCACTCTTTCATGACCCGTATGAACTACACCTTCACTTCGGAATCGGTTTCCGAAGGCCACCCGGACAAGGTCTGCGACCGCATTTCCGATGCGGTGCTGGACGCTTTTCTGGCGGAGGAGCCCGAAGCACGTGTGGCAGCTGAAACTTTCGCCACCACGAACCGTGTTGTCATCGGGGGCGAAGTCGGCCTGTCCGATCAGGACAAGCTGCACGACTACATGGGCAAGATCGACGAGATCGCCCGCGCCTGTATCAAGGACATTGGCTACGAGCAGGACAAGTTCCACCACGAGACCGTGGAGGTGACCAACTTGCTGCACGAGCAGTCGGCCCATATCGCGCAGGGCGTGGATGCCGCCGGCGACAAGGACGAAGGCGCCGGCGACCAGGGCATCATGTTCGGTTTCGCCACCAATGAAACCGACGCGCTGATGCCGGCGCCGATCCAGTTCTCCCACGCGATCCTGCGCCGCCTGGCGGAAGTGCGCAAGAACGGCACCGAGCCGACGCTGGGCCCGGACGCGAAATCGCAGCTGTCGGTGATCTACGAAGGCGGCAAGCCGGTGGGCATCAGCTCGCTGGTGCTGTCGACCCAGCATCTCGATGAATCGCTGACCTCGAATGACATTCGCGCCATTGTCGAGCCCTACATCCGCGAAACCCTGCCCGAAGGCTGGCTGACCGACGCCACCGTCTGGCATGTGAACCCGACCGGCAAGTTCGTGATCGGCGGTCCGGACGGCGACGCAGGCCTGACCGGCCGCAAGATCATCGTCGACACTTACGGCGGCGCAGCCCCGCACGGCGGCGGCGCGTTCTCCGGCAAGGACCCGACCAAGGTGGACCGCTCGGCGGCCTATGCCGCGCGCTACCTGGCCAAGAACGTGGTGGCTGCGGGCATGGCGGAGAAATGCACCATCCAGCTGTCCTATGCCATCGGCGTCTCCAAGCCGCTGTCGATCTATGCCGACACCCACGGCACCGGCGAAGTTGCGCCCGCTGCCATCGAAAAGGCAATCGATCAGGTGATGGACCTGACCCCGCGCGGCATCCGTTCGCACCTGGGGCTGAACAAGCCGATCTACCAGCGCACGGCGGCCTATGGGCACTTCGGCCGCGAGCCGGATGCCGACGGCGGCTTTAGCTGGGAGCGCACCGATCTGGCCGAGGCGCTGAAGAAAGCGGTCTGAGGCCAAAGGGAAAAGATCAGGGGAGCGGGCCGCAAGGTCCGCTCTTTTCGTTTCCGGAGTGCTCCCGCCCGGATCAGTGCCTTCATGGAATGCACCTTTCCCGTTGGGCCCGGCGCCGCGCTGCGCGCGGCGCACCGGTCAGCCGTGCTGACCGGATGTTTCGCGGGCGGATCATTGCGGGAGAAGCGCCGGCCTGTTGGGGGTGGAGCCGGGCAGCGGGCTGCGCCATAGTGGCCGGGTGAATGTACTCAGCTGCAGGGGCCGCGATGCTGCGATTGACAACTGCTTTTCTCTGCCTGGCGCTGCCGCTGACAGCGGCCGCAAAGGAAGCGCTGCCGCAGAAATTCAGCCTGCAGGGCCAGACGCTTGTCTATGACACCGAAACGGATGTGGAAGGCCAGCCGGCCGAAATCGCCGATGAGGACATCGACCGGCTGCAGGAGATCCTGGCGCAGAATCCGGAGATCACCGAGCTGCAGCTCAACAGCATCGGCGGCAGCGTCTATGCCGGCGAGGAGATTGCCGCGCTGGTGCTGGAATACGGGCTCGACACCCTGATCGACGGCGAGTGCATCAGCGCCTGCGTGGATGTTTTCCTGGCGGGCAACCGGCGGCGGATGACGCTTGGCTCCCGCATCGGCTTCCATCAGCGCAACTGGCCGGCGCCTGCGGTGCACAAGTATTACCGCAGTGAACGGAAGGCGCAGCGCTGGTCGACGCCGTTCGAGTTCGGCTCCTGGATCTATGAGGATACCCAGCGCGAGATCTATGACCACCTCAGCTATATGGTGGCGCGCGGGGTCGACCCCGGCTTTGCCATCGAAACCATGCGCACCGATCCGGACGGGGAGTGGTATCCCAGCCGCCTGCGGCTGATTGCTGCCGGGGTTCTGCGGGAGCTTCTGCCGGGGCAGCGGCCCTAGCCGGGGTGGCGCCGGCTTGACCCCGGGGCCTGCTTGCGGCAGAGGAGCGGCCAGCCTTTCAAATACCGCCTCGAACAGGAGCCCCGACGCATGTCCGGCGACCAGAAGCCCCGCGACGACCAGTCCAAGGAAGCCCAGCCCGCCGCTGCCAATGCGGCTGAGAAACACGCCAGCGGCGCGCCCTGGCGCAATTTCTACGGCCGCTTCAAGGGCAAGACGCTGAAGGACAGCCAGAAGCGCTATCTGGACGAGGATCTGGCCAAGCTCAGCCCCGGTGCGGTCGGCTGGGAGGAGAACCCGGAGCGCACGCCGCTGGACCTGGACGCGCTGTTTGGCGGCAAGGACGTCTGGCTGGAGGTCGGCTTTGGCGGCGGCGAGCATCTGGTACATCAGGCCGTCAGCAACCCTGACACCGGTATCATCGGCGCCGAACCCTTTATCAACGGGGTGGCCATGCTCCTGGGCAAGATCCGCAAGGCGGAGGCGGACAATATCGCCATCCACCCGGGCGATGCCCGCGACCTGATGGATGTGCTGCCCGCGGGCTCGATCTCGCGCGCCTTTCTGCTGTACCCGGACCCCTGGCCGAAGAAGCGCCACCACCGCCGCCGTTTTGTGACGCAGGAGCATCTGGAGCCGCTGGCCCGCTGCCTGAAGCCGGGTGCGATCTTCCGTGTGGCCACCGATATTCCAGACTATGTGCGCCAAACCCTGGAGGAGGTGCCGAAGGCCGGTTTCGAATGGCTGGCCGAAGGCCCCGAAGACTGGCGCCAGCCCTGGGCGGACTGGATCTCCACCCGCTATGAGCAGAAAGCCCTGCGCGAAGGCCGCACACCGCATTACCTGACCTTCCGCCGCCTCGGCTGACCAGCGGGCAGGCCGGCGGGCAAATGCGCTGGACCGGCCGGCCCCGATCCGTTACCGATAGCGCAAACGAACAGACGAACGACCGACAGACGAAGGAAGCCCCCATGTCCGGACACGGCACGCCCATCCCGATGACCTCGCACCGCTGCGGCCCGCTGACCGGCACGGCGGAGGTGCCCGGCGACAAGTCGATCTCGCACCGGTCGCTGATCCTGGGCGCACTGTCGGTGGGAGAAACGAAGATCTCCGGCCTGCTGGAAGGCGAAGACGTGCTGGACACCGCCAAGGCGATGCAGGCCTTCGGCGCCGAGGTGGTGAACCACGGCGGCGGCAACTGGTCGGTGTTCGGCGTCGGCGTCGGCGGCTTTGCCGAGCCGGACAACGTGATCGACTGCGGCAACTCCGGCACCGGGGTGCGGCTGATCATGGGTGTGATGGCGACCTCTCCGATCACCGCGACCTTTACCGGCGATGCCTCGCTGAACAAGCGCCCGATGGCGCGCGTCACCGACCCGCTGGCGCTGTTCGGCACCCAGTCCGTGGGCCGCTCCGGCGGCCGCCTGCCAATGACCATCGTCGGCGCGGCGGACCCTGTGCCAGTCCGCTATGAGGTGCCAGTGCCCTCGGCGCAGGTGAAATCGGCGGTGCTGTTTGCAGGCCTCAACGCGCCCGGCAAGACCGTGGTGATCGAGAAGGAAGCCACCCGCGACCATACCGAGCGGATGCTGGCCGGTTTCGGTGCCGAGATCATCACCGAGGAGACCGAAGAGGGCCGCGTCATCACCCTGACCGGCCGGCCCGAGCTGAAACCGCAGGTGATCGCGGTGCCGCGCGACCCGTCCTCCGCCGCCTTCCCGGTTTGCGCGGCGCTGATCACGCCCGGCTCTGATGTGCTGGTGCCGAACATCGGCCTGAACCCGACCCGCGCGGGCCTCTACTACACCCTGCAGGACATGGGCGCCGACCTGACCTTCGAGAACATGCGCGAGGAGGGCGGCGAGCCAGTTGCCGATCTGCGCGCCAAGTACTCGCCCAATATGAAGGGCATCGAAGTGCCGCCGGAGCGCGCCGCCTCGATGATCGACGAATACCCGGTGCTGTCGGTGGTGGCCTCCTTCGCGGAAGGCAAGACCATGATGGCGGGCGTCAAGGAACTGCGGGTCAAGGAAAGCGACCGGATCGACGCGATGGCCAAGGGCCTGCGCGCCAATGGTGTGACGGTCGAGGAAGGCGAGGACTGGTGGGAAGTGACCGGCCTTGGCATTGATGGCGTGCCGGGCGGCGGCACCTGCGAGAGCTTTCTGGATCACCGTATCGCCATGTCCTTCATGGTGATGGGCATGGGCGCGCAGAACGCTGTCTCGGTTGACGACGGCAGCCCGATCGCCACCTCCTTCCCGATTTTTGAAACCCTCATGGGCAACCTCGGCGCCAAGCTGGAGCGCACATGAGCAAGAGCTTCACCATAGCCGTTGACGGGCCGGCTGCCGCAGGCAAGGGCACCATCTCCAAGGCGGTGGCTGCCCATTACGGTTTCGGCCACCTGGACACCGGGCTGCTGTACCGGGCCGTCGGAGCGAAGATGATGGAGGGCGTGGCCCCGGTCGAGGCGGCCCGGAACCTGACGCCCGAGGATCTGGCGCGCGAGGATTTGCGCGGGCCGGAGGTGGCGCAGGCGGCCTCCAAGGTGGCGGTGATTGCCGAAGTGCGCGCGGCACTGGTGGACTTCCAGCGCGCCTTTGCCCGCCGGGCGGGCGGTGCGGTGCTGGATGGTCGCGACATCGGCACGGTGATTTGCCCCTATGCGCAAGTGAAGCTGTTTGTCACCGCCAGCGCCGAGGTACGCGCGCGGCGCCGGTTCCTGGAGCTGACGGCGGCTGGCAAGGTGATCACCCTTGCCGAAGTGCTGGCCGACGTGAAGGCCCGCGACGACCGCGACATGAACCGTGCCGAGGCACCGCTGAAGCCCGCCGATGATGCGGTTCTGATCGACACCAGCGATCTCAGCATCGAAGAGGCGCTGGCCAGGGCCTTGGCCGTGATCGAAAGCCGTATGGAGCCCGCGGGCTGACACGGAAACGCCCGCAACTGAGACATCAGCTGCGGGCGTAAGGGCAGGCAGAAGGGCTCGCCCTGCGGGACACGGCCAGCGCGGGATCAGAGCGCGCCGACGGCCACGTGCTTGATCTTGCCCCACTGGCTGTCCGCAGTTTTGGCAGTACCGGCCACATCCTCCAGGAAGGCAGCGCGGGTGGCGGCGTTCAGGAACAGGAACAGCTTGCCGTCATGCACCAGGTACTGGTCCGGGTCGCCGTCAAACTTTTTGCCGACTGACACGCCGTAAGAGCAGAAGCCGCCATGCTGCGGCAGGTATTTCGCCGGATTGGCCTCAAACGCGGTCTTGTTCTCTTCCGAGACAAAATAATACGACGCGCCGTCCACCGTGGCGGAGTAGGTGGCCATGCCCTCCACCGGGTTGCGGCTGTCCAGCAGCGCCACCAGGTCGACGCCATGCGCGCCCAGCGGCGCGCCGCCGGCGGAGATGCCATTGGAGACGTTGACCTCGTCGGCGGCAAAGGCGGGCGCGGCCAGCGCGGCAGTCAGCGAAATCAGGGCGGTTGTCAGAAGCATTTTCATGTTGGTCCTCATCGGGTTCAAGGGCGGGTTCAGGGGCACCGGGGCAGGCTGTGCGCCCCGGTGATCTGAAGCTAAGTCCGCAGCGCTGGACGTTTAATCTCCGTCCGTCCCGGTGATCTTGCAGATCGTCCCGAATTTACGGGGCGTTGTTTTGTTGAGGGCTCACCCAACTGTGCATGGAGCCGAGTGCGGCGTCGCATTAGCCTGAAGGGGCGTGTCAAAAGGGGAGGTGCCGTCATGGCCTGGCTGCGGACATTTGTGATTGCTTGCGTACTGGCTGTGCCCGGGCTGGCGCAGGAAACGGCACCAGAGCCGGAGCCGCCGATGACCTATGAACGGCTGGGCCGCATCCTCTTTGCCCTGGACGAGAAGACGCAGCCGGTGGGCCGGGGCTTTCAGCTGACCATTTCCGGGGTGCCGATGCTGGTGGTCACCGACCCGGCCGCGGACCGGATGCGTGCGATGGTGCCGCTGCGCCCGTCCGAGGGGCTGACGGCGGAAGAGCTGATGCGGATGATGCAGGCCAATTTCGACACCGCGCTGGATGCGCGCTATGCGGTCGCGCGCGGCCAGCTGTGGGCGGTGTTCATCCACCCGCTGTCAGCGCTGCAAAAGGATCAGCTGATCTCGGGACTGGGGCAGACGGTGAATATCGCCCGCACCTACGGGACGCTCTACACCGGCGGGGCCTTGCAGTTCCGCGGCGGCGACAGCCCGGGAATCCAGCGGCAGCTGATCGAGGAGCTGCTGGAAAAAGGCGAGGAAATCTAGCGGGCTGGCCTGGCGGCGGAGCCCGCGGCGGCCTCATCCCGCCGGGTACGAAAATCAGCCCGAATTGCTGGAAGAAGAATGAATTTCGTCATCGGAGCGCAGGATTAATACGCACCAAGTCGCAAGCGGCGGCCTAAAGTCGCCTCAAACAGCTTGGAGAGCGCACATGACCAGCTTTCAGGACCGCCTGACCGCTCTGCGCCGGGAGTTTCACCGGCACCCGGAGCTCGGCTTCCAGGAAGACCGCACCAAGGCCAAGGTCGCGGCGCATCTGCGCGGGCTGGGGCTGGAGGTGCATGAGGGCGCAGGCGTGGTCGGGCTGCTGCGGGCCGGCACCGGCAACCGGGCCATCGGGCTGCGGGCCGATATGGATGCGCTGCCGATCAGCGAAACCTCCACGCATGGATACGTGTCCGAAACACCGGGGGTGATGCATGCCTGCGGCCATGACGGCCACATGACGATGCTCTTGGGCGCTGCCGAACGGCTGGCGCAGGAGCAGGGGTTTGACGGCACCGTAGTGTTCCTGTTCCAGCCCAACGAGGAGCACGGGCTGGGCGCGCAGGCGATGCTTGCCGAGGGCGTGCTGGAACGCTTCCCGATCGAGGAGGTCTATGCCATCCACAATCTGCCGGGCACGCCGGTGGGTCAGGTCTCGACCCGCCCGGGGCAGATCTGCAGCAGCGAGAGCCTGTTCGAGATTGCGATCAAGGGGCAGGGCGGCCATGCCTCGATGCCGCAGGCGGGTGTGGATGCCATCACCGTCGGGGCAGAAATGGTGCTGGCGCTGCAAACCATCGTCTCGCGCAAGCTGGCACCGGGGGCGGGTGCCGTGGTGTCGGTGACTGAATTCCTGACCGACGGCCAGCGCAACGTGCTGCCGGGCCACGCGGTGCTGAAGGGCGACGTGCGCGCCCGCATGCCCGCCGACCGCGCGGCAGTGGAGCGCTTCATGCGGCAGATCGCCGCCGGAGTTGCCGCCACCCATGCGGTGGAGGTGGAGGTAAGCTTCAACACCGAATTCGTGGAAACCATCAATGCCGCAGGTCCGGCCGAGGCCGCCTGCCGCGCCGGCGAGGCCGCGGGCTGCGAGGTGATCCGCAACCGCCCGCCGATGAGCTTCTCCGAGGACTTTGCCCATTTCGCCAACGCCGTGCCCGGCTGCTTCCTGCTCTTGGGCAATGGCGAAGAGGGGCCGCACGGCCAGCCGCTGCATGCGGCGGATTATGATTTCAACGACGCTCTGCTGCCCATCGGCGCGGAGGTCTGGGTGCAGCTGGTGCGGGACCGGCTGCCAGCGGGAAAGGACTGACCATGCTTGAACAATTTGCTGTTGCCCTGCGCCACACGGCAGGGAGCCCGAAATCCGGCGAGGCGGCCTATAGCGTGCTGTCGGAACAGGACTTCGCCAACGCACAAGCGGAGATCACCGCCTGGGAAGGGTACGAGGAAACGCCGCTGGTTTCCTTGGCCGGTTTGGCGTCGCAGATCGGCGTGGGCCGGATCGACTACAAACACGAAGGCCCGCGGTTCGGCCTGGGCAGCTTCAAGGCGCTGGGCGGGTCTTATGCGGCGATGCGGGTGCTGCAGCGGGAGCTGAGCAAGCAACTGGGCCAGGACGTCAGCCTGGAGGAAATCCGCAAGGGCGCCCACAAGGAGGCTTGCGCCGGGATCACCCTGGTCTCGGCCACCGACGGCAACCATGGCCGCTCGCTGGCCTGGGGCTGTCAGCGGTTTGGCGCGCCCTGCCGGATCTATATCCATGCCGAAGTCAGCGAGGGCCGCGCCGTGGCCATGCGTGAGCTGGGCGCCGAGGTGATCCGGATCGAAGGCGACTATGACGACTCGGTGCTGCTGGCCAAGAAGGAGGCCGAGGAAAACGGCTGGTTCGTGGTCTCCGACACCTCCTGGGAAGGCTACACCGAGCCGCCGCGCGACGTGATGGCCGGCTACAGCGTGATGACCCGCGAAGCCTGCGAGGCGATGGAGCAGCCGCCCACCCATGTGTTCCTGCAGGGCGGCGTCGGCGGGCTGGCGGCATCGGTCGCGGCGGCGCTGCGGCAGTATTACGGGGCGGAGGCGCCGCGGGTCGTGATCGTTGAGCCTGAGCTCGCGGCCTGCCTGTTCGACAGCGCCAAGGCAGGCAAGGCGACCAATTTCGCCATCAAGGAAGAAACCATCATGGCGGGCCTCTCCTGCGGTGAGCCGTCGGAAATGGCCTGGCAGGTTCTGGCAGAGGAGGCCTCGGACTTCGTGACCATCCCCGACAGCATCGTGGCGCCCGCGGTGCGGCTTCTGGCCAATGGCGAAACCGGCGATCCAGTGGTGGAGGCGGGCGAAAGCGCGGTGGCGGGCCTGTCCGCGCTGATCGCGGCTTGCCAGTCGCCGGAAATGAAAGAAACGCTGGGCCTGGATGAAAGCTCCCGCGTGCTGCTGATCGGCTCCGAGGGGGTCACCGATCCGGCGATCTATGCCGCGATCATGGAAGGGAAAGACCATGTCTGACGCGCCCGCACGCGGGTTTCCGGAAGCGGAGTTTGCAGCCCGGACCGGGAAGGCCCAGGCGCTGATGGCACAGCAGGGGCTTGATGGGCTTCTGCTGCTGACAGAGCCGGAAGTGCGCTATTTCAGCGGCTTTCACACGCTGTTCTGGCAGAGCCCGACCCGGCCCTGGTTTCTGTTTGTGCCGCCCGCGGGCAAGCCGATTGCCATCATCCCGGAGATCGGCGCTGACCTGATGCGCCGCACCTGGATCGAGGACATCCGCACCTGGAGCGCCCCGGCGCCCGAGGATGACGGCATCAGCCTGCTGACAGAACTGCTGTCGCCCATTGCCGGGCGCGGCGGGCCCATCGGTATCATGAAGGGGCATGAGACCTCTTTGCGGATGCCGCTGGGCGACTATGAGCGGCTGATGGCGGGGCTGCCGGGGCTGAAGGTGGCGGATGCCACCCCGCTGGTGCGCGGCCTGCGGATGGTGAAATCCGCGGCAGAGATCGAAAAGCTCTCGCACATCTGCGCCATCGGCTCCCGCACTTTCGCGCAGGTGCCGCAGATTGCCCATGAAGGCCAGCCGTTCGAGGATCTGTTCCGCGCCTTCCGGCGCGAGGCGCTGGCGCAGGGCGCAGACGATGTGCCTTATCTGGTCGGCGGCGCCGATCAGGGCGGCTACAGCGACGTGATCTCGCCGCCCACCGGCCGCCCGCTGCAGGCCGGTGACATCGTGATGCTGGACACGGGCGCCACCTGGGACGGCTACTTCTGCGATTTCGACCGCAACTTTGCCATTGGCCGCGCCGATGACCTGTCACGCCGCGCCTATGACGTGCTGTGGCGGGCGACAGAGGCGGGGATTGCCGCGGCCAAACCCGGGGCGACCTGCCGCGAGCTGTTTCAAGCGATGCAGTCCGTGATCGCGGAGATGGACGATCAGGGCGGCGATGTGGGGCGGCTGGGCCACGGGCTGGGGATGCAGCTGACCGAATGGCCCTCGCACGCGGCTTTTGACGAGACGGTGATTGAGGAAAACATGGTGCTCACCCTGGAACCCTCGCTGAGCTACGGCGATGGACGCATCATGGTGCATGAGGAAAACATCGTCGTGCGGGCGAATGGTGCTGAGCTGCTGACAATCCGCGCCGCTCCCGAACTGCCGGTGATCTGAAGGAGGCTTTGGGCCATGAAACTCCCCTATGAGACGGACGCAGGCATCGGCACCCGCGCCACGCTGGGTGTGATCGTGCTGGAAACCGACGAGACGCTGGAGCCTGAGTTCGCCCGGATGATGGCGCAGGACGGCGTGGCGCTCTATCACAGCCGCATTCCGATGGTGCCGGAAATCCGCCCGGAGACGCTGGCGCGGATGCAGGCGGACCTGCCGGCCTCGGCCCGGCTGCTGCCGTCCTCGCTGGATTTTGACGTGATCGGCTATGGCTGCACCTCGGCGTCTACCGTGATCGGCTCGGCCAAAGTGGCGGAGGCGGTACAGACGGTCCTGCCAAAAGCCAAGGTCACCGACCCGCTGGCAGCGATCATTGCGGCGGGCAAGGCGCTGGGAGCGGCGCGGCTGGGGTTTGTCACGCCTTACCTGCCGGAAGTCTCGGCGCAGATGCGGCAGAAGCTGGAGGAGGCGGGATTTGGAATCGCCGGCTTCGGCTCGTTTGAGGAAATGGACGACCGGGTGGTGGCGCGGATCACCGAGGCGGCGATTGCGGCGGCGGCCAAACAGGTGGCCAGGGCCGGGGACTGCGATGCGATCGTGATCTCCTGCACCAACCTGCGCTGCCTGCGGGTGATCCCGGAGATCGAGGAGGCGGCGGGGGTGCCGGTGGTTTCCAGCAATCAGGCGCTGGCCTGGCACATGCTGCGGCTGGCCGGAATCTCAGACTCCCAGCCGCAATTCGGCAAGCTGTTCGCCCGGGGGTTGGCAGCCGGATAGATACAATTTTACGGGATTTGCCAGCTGACAATCCGTGGCAAGCTGACCCGCCTGACAGCGCAGTCTGCGCTTGTAATCCGCGCGCGGATCATCACAGTTTGGCAGCCGAAACCTGACCTGTGCCGCGCGAGGACCCCGGATGCCTGCCACCCCTGCCGAGAACCGCCCCACGACCCGCAACGTCCTGTTCATCATCATCGACCAGCTGCGTGCGGATTGCGTGTTCGGCGCCATGGCAGAGCATGTGGAGCTGCCCAACATCCGCGCCTTCATGCAGGAGGCGGTCTCCTTCAAACGGCATTTCTCGGTCACCAACCCCTGCGGGCCGTCGCGGGCCTCGATCCTGACCGGGCAGTATGCGATGAACCACCGCTCGGTGCGCAACGGCACGCCGCTGCGCCATGACACGCCGAACATCGCCACCGAGATGCGCAAGGCGGGCTATATGCCGATGCTGTTCGGCTATACCGATACCTCGCAGGACCCGCGCGCCTATGATGCCAACGACCCGGCGCTCAGGACTTATGAGTTCCCGATGAACGGGTTCCACGAGATGACCGAGATGCGGCTGGAAATGTCCTATCCGTGGCAGTCGCATCTGATGAACCGGGGCTATGAGTTCGAAAACTACTGGGATGTCTACAAACCGGTGTCCCCTGATGGCGGCGCGCCCCGGCTGAACGACCCGGCGCTTTATGCGGCAGAGGACAGCGACACGGCGTTCCTCACCAACTCCTTCCTGGGCAAGATGACCGCCTATCAAAAGGAAAGCTGGTTTGCCCATCTGACCTATATCCGCCCGCATCCGCCGCTGGTGGCACCGGCGCCCTACAACACCATGTACGACCCGGCCTCGCTGCCGCTGCCGGAGCGGCTGGATACGTCGGAGCAGGAATGCGCGCAGCATCCGTTCTTTGATCCAGCACTGCGCAAGAGTTCCATTGCGGGCTTTGTCGAGGGCTTCCCGGACCTGGAGCCGACGGATGACAACATCCGCACCCTGCGCTCGGTGTACCTGGGCCTCGCCACCGAGGTGGACCATCATGTCGGGCGGGTGATCCAATTTCTCAAGGACACGGGCCAGTACGATAATACAATGGTGGTCATTACGGCAGACCACGGCGAGATGCTGGGCGACCGGCACGCCTGGGGCAAGATGACGGTTTATGACGCCGCCTATCACACGCCGCTGATCATCCGGATGCCGGGCAATGAGGGTAATGCCGGCACCTGCCTCACGCAGATCACCGAGTCCATCGATGTAACGCCAACCATTCTGGATTGGGTCGGGCAGGAGATCCCGAATTCGATGGACGGCCGGTCGCTGCTGCCGCTGCTTCGCGGGGACGTGCCGCAGGACTGGCGGCAGTATTCCTTCTCGGAGCTGGATTTCTCCGAACCGTTGAAGCCGACGCTGTGGCAGAAGGCGCTGGGCACCTCGGCAAGCGACAGCTGCCTGGCGATCCTGCGCGACGGCCGGTTCACGCTGGTGGAGTTCGCCGCCGACCTGCCGCCGATGCTGTTTGATGCTGAGGGGCAGGGGGAGCTGGCAAACGTGGCCGGGCAGCCGGAGTATGCCGCCGATCTCAACCGGCTGACCCGGCTGATGCTGCGGCACCGGATGAAGAACATGGACCACACGCTGTCGCTGATGTCGATCACCGCGGACGGTGCACGGGGCGTTTCCCGCTTTGCGGGGCAGCGGAGCTGAGCACAAGCGGGGGCAACGCTGCCGGAATACCGAAAGGCCCGGTTCGGTCTGGATACCGGACCCTTCACGGTTGATGCGGGTTAAACGAACCAGTCTTCAGCCTGCTGATCGCTTGATTTGATCCGTTTCAGCCAGGCGATCTGCAGCGGATCGCCGCCGCCTTCACCGCCGGAGCCTCTGCCGCCGGTGACTTCGGGAATTCTTTGGTTGGCTTGACCGCAATATTCCCACACATCCGTGCTCCATCCTAGATCTCTGATTGCAAGGGAAATTCTGTTTGCCTGACCAGCTGGCCAGTCCGGCCTTTGCGAAAGCGCATTTTTGCTCAGGCCGGGGTGGCTGTTGCAAATCATTCTCAATTTCATTGACAGTTGAGAATGATTTGCAATAACGATGCGTCAAAGACATCTTCAAAACGGAGAATCGGATGCTTTCGAACCTGCTCAAGACGGTTTCCGCCGCCGCGGTTGCGGCTGTTGCTGCCAGTGCTGCCATGGCTGAAGACAAAATGAAGGTGGTCACCACCTTTACCGTGCTGGCCGACATGGCTGCCAATGTGGCGGGGGATGCCGCTGAGGTCGTCTCGGTCACCAAACCGGGGGCGGAGATCCACGGCTATGAGCCGACTCCGCGCGACATCGTGCGGGCGTCCGATGCCGACCTGATCCTGTGGAACGGCATGAACCTGGAGCTGTGGTTCGAACAGTTCCTGTCGAACCTGAACGATGTGCCCTCTGTCACCCTGACCGACGGCATCGACCCGATCCCGATCGCAGCCGGCTCCTATGAGGGCAAGCCCAACCCGCACGCCTGGATGGGCTTGGATAACGCGCTGATCTATATCGACAATATCGTCGAGGCTTTTGCCGAGCACGACCCGGAAAACGCCGCGATCTACGTCAAGAACGCAGGCGAGTACAAGGACAAGCTGCGCGCCACCATCGAGCCGCTGCGCCGCGCCATTGCGGAAATCCCCGAGGACAAGCGCTGGCTGGTGACCTGCGAGGGCGCCTTCAGCTACCTGGCCCGCGATTTCGGCATGAAGGAACTGTACCTGTGGCCGATGAACGCCGACCAGGTCGGCACCCCGCAGCAGGTGCGTTCGGTGATCGACGGCGTGCGCGCCAATGACATCCCGGTGGTGTTCTGCGAAAGCACCGTGAACACCGCCCCGGCAGAGCAGGTGGCCCGCGAAACCGGCGTGACCTATGGCGGCGAGCTTTATGTCGACTCCCTCAGCGAGGCCGATGGCCCGGTGCCGACCTACCTGGACCTGCTCAAAGTCACCTCCCAGACCGTGGCCCGCGGCCTGACCGAAGTGACCAACTAAAGCCGCTGTTTTTCATATCCAAGTGCCCCGCAGCGGAAGTTGCGGGGCGTTTCATTTCACAAAACACAATTTCTGTGTGTAACTCTGCGGGAAAGCCCAATGCTTGATGCCAGCGAGACCCACATCATGAATACCAGCGCCGCACCAGCGGACGGCGGGATTGCCGCACAGAATGTCACGGTCACCTACCGCAACGGCCATACCGCGCTGTGGAATGCCAGCTTTGGCATTCCCCGCGGCACGGTTACGGCGCTGGTCGGGGTGAACGGCGCGGGCAAATCGACCCTGTTCAAGGCGATCATGGGGTTTGTCCCGGCCGCGCAGGGCGAGATCCGCATCCTCGGCATGACCGTCAAGGAGGCGCTGCGCAAGAACCTGGTCGCCTATGTGCCGCAGTCGGAGGAGGTCGACTGGGCCTTCCCGGTGCTGGTCGAGGACGTGGTGATGATGGGCCGCTACGGCCACATGGGTTTCCTGCGCCGCCCCAAGGCTGCTGATCATGAGGCCGTCGACCAGGCGCTGCGCCGGGTCAACATGCAGGACTTCCGCCACCGCCAGATCGGCGAGCTGTCCGGCGGTCAGCGCAAGCGGGTGTTCCTGGCCCGCGCTCTGGCGCAGGACGGGCAGGTGATCCTGCTGGACGAGCCATTCACCGGCGTCGATGTGAAGACCGAGGAGCAGATCGTCGCCCTGCTGCGGGAGCTGCGCGAGGAAGGCCGGGTGATGCTGGTCTCCACCCACAACCTCGGCAGCGTGCCGGAGTTCTGCGACCGCACTGTGCTGGTCAAGGGCACGGTGCTGGGCTACGGGCCGACCGAAACCACCTTTACCCGCGAAAATCTGGAACTTGCCTTTGGCGGTGTGCTGCGCCATTTCACCCTGGGCGGTGAAAAGCTGCACGAGGACGGCGACACCCGCGAGGTCACCATCCTGACCGACGACGAGCGCCCCTTTGTCCAGTACGGCGAAAAGACCCAGACCAGCGAGAGCAGCGGCGAGGGCGGGGGCAAGCCGTGATGGAATACCTGCTGGAGCCGTTCACCTACGGCTATATGACCAATGCGATGTGGGTTTCGGCGCTGGTGGGCGGCGTCTGCGCCTTCCTGTCCGCCTATCTGATGCTCAAGGGCTGGTCGCTGATCGGCGACGCGCTCTCGCACTCGGTGGTGCCTGGCGTGGCGGGCGCCTACATCCTGGGCCTGCCCTTTGCGCTGGGCGCCTTCATCGCGGGCGGGCTGGCGGCAGGGGCGATGCTGTTCCTGTCGGAACGCTCCGGTCTCAAGGTCGATGTGATCATTGGCCTGATCTTCACTTCCTTCTTCGGTCTTGGCCTGTTCATCGTCTCGATCAGCCCGATGTCGGTCTCGGTGCAGACCATCACCATGGGCAACATCCTGGCGATCACGCCGGAGGATACGCTGCAGCTGGCGATCATCGGCTTTGTCTCGCTGGCGGTGCTGCTGGCGAAATGGAAGGACCTGATGGTCACCTTCTTTGACGAAAACCATGCCCGCACCATCGGGCTCAGGCCCGGGCTGCTCAAGGCGGTGTTCTTTGTGCTGCTGTCGGCGTCGGTGGTGGCGGCGATGCAGACCGTGGGGGCGTTTCTGGTGATCGCCATGGTGGTGACGCCGGGTGCCACGGCCTATCTGCTGTGCGACCGCTTCCCGCGGCTGATCATGGTGTCGGTGCTGATCGGCGCTGCCACCAGCTTCCTTGGGGCATACGCCAGCTACTTCCTGGACGGCGCCACCGGCGGCATCATCGTGACGCTGCAGACGCTGATCTTCCTGCTGGTCTTTGTCTTTGCCCCGAAACACGGGCTGCTGGCGGCCAAGCGCAAGGCGCGCGAAGCGCTGAAGCGCGGCCCCGCCGCACAACAGGAGGCAGCGTGATGGATCTCGATACCCTGCTGATGCCGTTCCAGTTCGCGTTCATGCAGAACGCCTTTTGGATCTCCATGATCGTCTCGGTGCCCACGGCCCTGCTTTCCTGCTTCCTGGTGATGAAGGGCTGGGCGCTGATGGGCGACGCGGTCAGCCACGCGGTGCTGCCGGGGATCGTGCTGGCCTATGTGCTGGGCTTCCCGCTGATCATCGGCGCCTTTGCCGCCGGCATGCTGTGCGCGGTGGCGACCGGCTTCCTGGCGGGCAACAGCCGGGTCAAGCAGGACACGGTGATGGGGGTGGTGTTTTCCGGCATGTTCGGGCTCGGCATCGTGATGTACGTGGGGCTGGAGACCAACGCGCATCTGGACCACATCCTGTTCGGCAACATGCTGGGGGTGGAGCCGGATGAACTGTGGACCGCGGGGATCATCTCGCTGGTGGTCGGCGCGGCGCTGGTGCTGAAGTGGAAGGACCTGCTGCTGCACAGCTTCGACCCGGCGCAGGCGCAGGCTTGCGGCCTTCCGGTCACGGTGCTGCATTACGGGCTGCTGGCGGCGCTGTCGCTGACCATCGTGGCAACGCTCAAGGCGGCCGGGCTGATCCTGGCGATCGGTCTACTGATCGCCCCCGGTGCGATTGCCTTCCTGGTGGTGCGCAAGTTCAGCACCATGCTGTGGGTTGCCGTGCTGGTCTGCATGTTCTCGATGCTGGCGGGCACCTATGCCAGCTTTTTCCTCGACAGCGCGCCGGCGCCGACCATCGTGCTGATCCTGACCGCGCTGTTCATCCTCGCCTTTGTGCGGCGGCTGTATCTGACGCATCGCAGGTCGATGCAGCGCGCCATGGACTCCTCCGGCGGCGCGTGAGTCACGCGGTTCCGGGCCTGGCCATCTCCAACAGCCACTGCCGCACCAGTTCCGCGTTGGGAACCAGGTCCTGGGTCTTGGACCACACCAGGTAAAAGCCCGCGCCGGTGGTCCAGGACCATTCCTTGCGCGCGGCCAGCAGCCCTTGCTTGATCAGCGGCTCGGTCACATGCTGCCAGCCGAACGCAAAGCCCTCGCCTGCAATTGCCGCCTGCAGCACCAGCGCATAATCATTGAGGCGCATGCCCGCGGCCGGCGGCCGGCCTTTGACCCCGAAGTGCTCGAACCACTGCTGCCACCTGGGGCGCTCGCGGATCGGTTCCTCCAGATGGATCAGCCGCTCGTGCAGCAGGTTCGGCACCGTTGCCAGATTGACCGCCGAGGCCATCACCCGCGGGCTGGCCACCGGAAAGATCACCTCCGGCGCGATCAGGGCCGAATGGCAGTCCGGCCAGTTGCCGTCGCCGCGCCGCACCGCCAATGAGATGCCTTCGGTATTGATGTCCGGCTCCCGGTCGGAGCTTTGCAGGCGCAGGTCGATATCGGGGTGCGCCTCGTGCAGTTGGGCCAGCCTTGGCATCACCCAGTAGTATGCAAAAGCCGAGGAGCAATTGAGCGTGACATGGTCGTTGCGCCCGAACTGCCGCACGGCCTTGGCGGAGGAGAGGATGTCCTCCAGCGCCTTGGAGACATCGGTGTAAAGCCGCATCCCCGCCCCGGTCAGCTCCACCTTGCGGTGGCCGCGGCGGAATAAAATAACGCCCAAAGACGCTTCCATCTGCTTGATCGCTGCGCTGACGGCAGGCTGCTGCACGTTCAGTTCCTCCGACGCGCGGGTGAATGAACCGTGCCGGGCGGCGGCCTCGAAGACGATCAGGTGGCGGGGGCTGGTGAGGAGCTTCCAGAGTTCTTGCATAACTGTGAATTATCCAAATCATCAGATTTTTCAACCGTCACAACGCGGGCCGCGGAGCTTATCGTTACGCAGCTTTTGAACACTGGAGACCCCCATGGCCCGACGCGCCCGCGCCTCTCGCGATAGAAACACCGCCCCCGCGGGCGCCCCGGCATCGCCCTTTATCCAGCGTACGCTGCCGTTCTTCGACGTGCTGGACGAGGAAAAGCTGGTCCGGCTGGAAGCCCAGGTCGACTGGATTTTCGAGGATGTCGGCATCGCCTTCCGCGACGATCCCGAAGCCTTGCGGATCTGGAAAGAGGCCGGCGCGAAGATTGACGGCGACACCGTGCGTGCCGATGCCCAGTGGATCCGGGCTCTGTGCGCCAAGGCGCCGCGGGAGTTCACCCAGCTGGCCCGCAACCCGGCGCGGTCGGTCACCATTGGCGGCACCAATCAGGTCTTCGCCCCGATCTATGGCGCGCCGTTTGTGCGCGACCTGGAAGGGGGGCGGCGCTATGGCGACATGGCGAGCTTCGAGAAGCTGGTGAAGCTCACCTACATGCATCCGAACCTGCATCACGGCGGGTTTGTGATCTGTGAGCCCTGCGACGTGCCGGTCTCCAAGCGCCATTTCGACATGCTGTTTGCCCATATGACGCTGAGCGACAAACCGCATCTGGGTGCCATCACCGAGATGTCCCGCGCGCAGGACAGCGTTGACATGGCCGAAATCGTCTTTGGCAAGGATGTCATGGACAAGAACTGCGTGATCATGGGCAACGTGAACACCAACTCGCCGCTGCTGGTCGACAAGGTGGTGACCGAGGCGGTGCGCACCTATTGCGCCCGCGGGCAGGGGATTATCGTTGTGCCGTTTATCCTTACGGGTGCGATGGGGCCGGTTTCCACCGCGGCGTCGGTGGCGCAGGCGATGGCGGAGGCGATGATGGTCTGCGCCTTCAGCCAGATCGTGCGGCCCGGCGCGCCGTTTGTGCTGGGCAACTTCCTGAGCTCCATGTCGCTGAAGTCCGGTGCGCCGACATTCGGGATGCCGGAGCCGGTGATCTCCAACTACGCCATCGGCCAGCTGGCGCGCCGCGCCGGGCTGCCGTTGCGCTGCGGCGGGTCGCTGACCGCGTCCAAGATCGAGGATGCGCAGGCCGCCTATGAGAGTGCCGACTCGATGCATTCCACCATGCTGGCCGGGGCCAACTATGTGCTGCATTCGGCGGGCTGGCTGGAAGGGGGCCTGTGCACCGGGTTCGAAAAGCTGATCATGGATGCGGACCGGCTGGGCTCCTATCAGAAGGTGCTTTCGCAAGGTCTGGACACCAGCGACGAGGCACTGGCGCGCGATGCCTATGGCGAGGTGGAGCCGGGCGGGCATTTCCTCGGCTCCGCCCACACCATGCGCAATTACCAGACCGCGTTTTATGAGCCGAAACTCAGCGACAGCGAGAATGTCGAGAGCTGGGAGGAGGGCGGTTCCAAGGACATGCGCCAGCGCGCCTATGAACGCTGGAACAAGATGCTGAACGAGTATCAGGCGCCGCCGATGGATGAGGCGGTGAAAGAGGAACTGGCCGCCTATGTCGCCCGCCGCAAGGAGGAGATCCCGGATGCGTGGTACTGAGTTAACCCTTTCTTCACGCATAAGTTCAGCTGATGCAGGATGTGCCGGATTGCCCCGGCACCCCCTGTGCACCCCCCGTACACCCCCTGTGCACCCCTTTGGTGCCGTTTGCCGCAATTCCTGCGCCTTGCCCCAGATCTGAGGACAAACCCATGTCAGACAATTTTGCCCAATCGACGCTCAACATCCACAAGGAGGAGAGCACCGGCGACAAGAAACTGCCCACCCACGCCAAGGCGGTGATCATCGGCGGCGGTGTGGTTGGCTGCTCGATCCTGTTCCACCTGGCCAAATTCGGCTGGAAGGACGTGGTGCTGCTGGAACGTGACGAGCTGACCTCCGGCTCCTCCTGGCATGCGGCGGGGCAGATCCACACGATTTCGTCGGACCCGAACATCTCGCGCCTGCAGAGCTATACCATCGACCTGTACAAGGAGATCGAGGAGACCTCGGGCCACTCGGTCGGCCTGCACATCACCGGCGGGTTTTATCTGGCGTCGAACAAGACCTGGTACGACTATCTGAAGCGCGAGCGCTCCAAGGCGCGTTACATGGGGCTGAACCAGGAGTTCATCAGCCCCAAGGAAGTGGCCGAGCGCCATCCGCTGATCGACCCGAAGCATTACCACGCGGCGCTGTGGGATGATCAGGACGGCGATCTGGACCCGTCGGGTGCGACCTACGCATTCGCCAAGTCGGCCAAGGTGCACGGAGCGCAGTATTTCACCCATACGCCGGTGACCGCGACCACCCAGCGCCCGGACGGCAGCTGGGATGTGACCACCCCGCGCGGGGTGATCAATGCCGAGCATATCGTGAACTGCGGCGGCCTGTGGGCGCGGGAGGTTGGCCATATGCAGGGCATCAACCTGCCGGTGCAGCCGATGGAGCACCATTACCTGATCACCGACAAGATCGACGCGGTGGCCAACCACCCGACCCGCCTGCCGGCCGGTATCGACTATGAGGCCAACATCTATTTCCGGCAGGAGCGGCAGGGGATGCTGCTGGGCACCTATGAGCCGAAGGGGACGCCGTGGAAGGTGGGCGGCACGCCCTGGGATTTCGGGCACGAACTGCTGCAGCCGGATCTGGACCGGATTGCCGACCGTCTGGAGATGTCGTTCGAGCGCATCCCGGCGATTGGCGAGGCGGGCATCAAGGATATGATCAACGGCCCCTTCACCTTCGGTCCCGACGGCAACCCGATGATCGGCCCGGTGCCGGGCATGAAGAACTACTGGTGCGCCGTGGGCGTGATGGCGGGCTTCTGCCAGGGCGGCGGCGTTGGTTTGACCATGGCCGAATGGATGATCGACGGCGAGCCGTCCATCGACGTCTGGGCGATGGATGTGGCGCGGTTCGGCGAGTTTGCGACCCCCGACTGGGGCACCGTGAAGTCGACCGAGAACTACGAGCGCCGGTTTGTGATGACCTTCCCGAACGAGACGCTGCCGAAGGGCCGGATGCAGAAAACCACCGCCTTGTACGACCGGCTGGTCGCCAAGGGCGCGCGGATGGGGCAGGGCTTTGGCCTGGAGAACGCGCTGTGGTTTGCCGACGGGCCTGAGGACGCGCATGAGGAGCCGACATTCGAGCGCAACCGGTCGCATGATTATGTGGCGCGCGAGGTGAAGGCGGTGCGCGAGGCCGTGGGCGGCATCGAGGTTGCCAACTTTGCCAAGCATGAGTTCAAGGGCAAAGGCGCGCGGGCCTATCTGGACCACGTGCTGGCGGGATACGTGCCGAAACCGGGCCGCCTGACGCTGACTCCGATGCTGACCCCCAAGGGTAAGCTGTACGGCGATCTGACCGTGGCGTGCCTGGGTGAGGAGCATTTCATGCTGTTCGGCTCCGGCGCCATGCAGGAGGCGCACCGCCGCTGGTTTGAGAAGGACCTGCCGGAGGATGTGAGTTATCAGAACGTCTCGGACGACTGGCACGGCATTGCGCTGTCGGGGCCGAAGTCGCGGGAGCTGCTGCAGCGGATCAGCCGTGAGGATGTGTCGGGTGAGGCGTTCAAGTTCCGCGACCTGCGCCAGACCTTCGTGGGCGGCGTGCCGGTGATCCTGAACCGGATCAGCTTCTCGGGCGAGCTGGGCTATGAGATCTACTGCAAGCCGCAGTATCTGCTGCGCCTGGCGGAGGCGATCGAGGAGGCCGGTGCGGATCTGGGCTACCGCTGGTACGGGGCGCGGGCGCTGATGTCGATGCGGCTGGAGAAGGGCTGGGGCGTGTGGACGCTGGACTTCCGCCCCGATTTCGACGCGGTGGAAAGCGGCATGGATGTCTTCATCAACTGGAAGAAGGATTTTGTCGGCAAGGAGGCCGCGCTGAAGGCCAAGGAGGCCGGTGCAAGCCGCAAGCTGGTCACCATGACCATTGATGTGGACGGCATCGATGTCTCCAACGACGAGGCGATCCTGAAGGACGGCGCGGCGGTGGGCTACATCTCCTCCGGCGGCTATGCGCATCATGCAAAGGCGTCGATGGCGATGGGCTATGTCTCGGCTGAGCACGCCGCGGCCGGCACTAGGCTGCAGGTCGAGATCCTGGGCGAGATGTATGACGCCGAAGTGCTGGGCGCGCCGGTCTACGACGCCAACGGCGCCAACATGCGCGCCTGATCAAAGCAGGGGAGCGGAAACCATGACCCAACCCATGCGGAAGCTCCCCGAAGCGGTGCAGGCCGTGCCGGCCTGCCGCTGCATCTTCCTGCTGCTGCCCACCTTTTCGCCGCTGGACCTGTCCAGCGCGGTGGCAGCGCTGGAAGCGGCGAACACACATGACGGGTCCGCGCGCTATGACTGGCGCGTGGTCAGCGAGGACGGCCTGGCCGTCACCGCGCCCAACGGGCTGAGCGTGGCGGTGGACGGCGGACTGCCGGAGCTGGCGCGCGGCGACATGATCTTTGTCTGCGGCGGCCAGGGGCAGGAGCCGGGCATCTCGCTGAAGGTGCTGGGCTGGCTGCGCAAGGCGCAGCGGATGGGGGTGACCCTGGGTGCGCTGGGCGGCGGTGTGCTGGCGCTGGCGCGCTCCGGCCTGCTGGCGGGGCGCGAGGTTTCGGCCCATTGGGCACTGCGGGCGATCCTGGCCGAGGCGCATCCTGATGTGGAGGTCAGAAGCTCGCTGTTCACCATGGAGGGCAAGCTGATCACCTGCGCCGGCGGCACCGCAACCGTCGACATGATGCTGAACCTGATTTCGGAGCATCACGGCGCCGCCGTGGCAACCGGGGCGGCGGACCTGATGGTCTGCTCTTCTGCCCGCAAGGGGAGCCAGGATCAGACGGTCTCCGAATACGGCCGGACCGGCGTGCGGCATGAAAAGCTGGCGGCTGCGCTGAGCCTGATGCGCAGCAACCTGGAGGAGCCGCTGACGCCAGGGGGCATTGCCGATCTGGTCGGGCTGTCGGTGCGGCAGCTGGAGCGGCTGTTCTCGAAATATCTGCAGACCACGCCCAAGGTCTATTACACAAGGCTGCGGCTGGACTATGCGCGCAGCCTGCTGCTGCAGACCAACATGCGGATCATCGATATCGCGCTGGCGTCGGGGTTCAACAGCCAGACCCATTTCGCCAAGGTCTACCGCCGCTATACCGGCAAGTCGCCGCATCAGGAGCGGCCGTTTTAAGCGGGTTCGCGCAAGGGGGCCGGGCTGAAGGCCAGCCCGGCCGCGAGGACACGCAGGGGAGTCAGAGGCCGAGGTCGCTGAGGCCCGGATGGTCTGCCGGGCGCGGGCCCTGCGGCCAATGGAACAGGCGGTCGTCTTCTGTGATTTTCAGGTCGTTGATCGAGGCGAACCGGTGCGCCATGCGGCCATCTTCGGCAAATTCCCAGTTTTCATTGCCATAGGAGCGGTACCATTGGCCGCTGGCGTCGCGCCATTCATAGGCAAAGCGCACGGCGATGCGGTTGCCGGTGAAGGCCCACAGCTCCTTGATCAGCCGGTAGTCCTGTTCGCGTTCCCATTTGGCGGCGAGGAAAGTCTGGACCGCCGCGCGTCCGCGGGGGAACTCTGCGCGGTTCCGCCAGATGGTGTCCGGCGTATAGGCCTGGGCCACGGCCTCAGGGGTGCGGCTGTTCCAGGCGTCTTCGGCGGCGCGGACCTTGGCAATGGCGGTGTCGCGGGTGAAGGGCGGTAGCGGGGGGCGGGGAGCTTCTGTCATGTTTGTTTACCGATCTGTCAACTTGCGAAAAGAGGGTGAACTGATCGGTAAATATATTCAAGTGGGGGATTTTGGATTCTGCCATGCCCGCATGTGTAAAGTCTTGGGGTGAGGCGCGGAAAACCTATGAATTCAAGACCATTAGCTTGACCTTCGCTGCGGAAATAATATTTACTGATCGGTGCAGAAACTAGCCCGCGGGAGCGCCAATGCGGCCCAATAAACGTGCCGAGCTGATTCGAAAATCGCTGGATCTGTTCTATGGAAACGGATTTCACGCCACCGGGATGGACCTGGTGGCGGCGGAGACCGGGGTGTCGAAAACCTCGATCTACAAGCATTTCCGTTCCAAGGAGGAGCTGATCCTGGCGGTGCTGAAGTTGCGGGACGAGGATTTCCGCAACTGGCTGTACCAGCGGCTGGAGGCACGGGCGGATACTGCGCGCGGCCGGCTGGAGGCGCTGTTCGATGTGCTGGAGGAATGGTTCGGGCAGCCCGGGTTCCAGGGCTGCATGTTCATCAAGGCCAGTGCCGAGTATCAGTCGCCGGAAGATCCGATCAACAAGCAGGCGGCGGAGCACAAGCGGCTGTTGCAGGAGCATTTTGCCGGCCTGGCGGCCGAGGCCGGCGCCCGCGATCCGGAGGTGCTGGCCCGTCAGCTGATGGTGCTGAAGGAGGGCGCGATTGTGCTGGCCGCCCTGACCCACAGCAGCGCACCGGCCCGGGATGCCCGCGCGGCGGCGGCGGCGCTGATTGACCGGGCAATTTCCTAGCTTTCAGGCAGTCGGCGCTGCCGGTGCGGTGCCTGGCGGCGGGCTTTCGCTCATGGGTTGCATAACCGCCGTCCGCGCCGGAGTGATGCGCGGCCCGGGCCCGGCTTGCGGGCAACACTCCGCCCTGTCTGCGCGTCAGGGCATGCTGCACGGGATGGCGGCTGCCGCGGCAATCCTGTATTCTGGAGGCAACATACGCCAACGGAGTACAGGCCGAATGACGCCCTTTTCCATCGCCGGCATCCAAATGCACGTGGACGCACTGCATTCGAATGTCGACGCAATGATTCACCGGATCGACGTGCTGATGGCGCGCTTCCCCTGGACACAGATGGCCGTGTTCAGCGAACTGGCGCCCTACGGGCCGCTGACCAAACATGCGCTGCCGCTGCATAACGAGGCGATCGAGCGCTTTTGCGCCGCGGCGGTGAAACACGGGATCTGGGTGGTGCCGGGCTCGATGTTCGAGGTCACGGACTCCGGCAAGATCTTCAACACCTCCTCGGTCATCAATCCGCAGGGCGAGGTGGTGGCGGTCTACCGCAAGATGTTCCCGTTCCGCCCGTATGAGCAGGGGGTGGAAGCCGGAACCGAATTCTGCGTGTTCGATATTCCGGAGGTGGGCCGCTTTGGCCTGTCGATCTGCTATGACATCTGGTTCCCGGAAACCACCCGCCAGCTGACCAGCCAGGGGGTGGAGGTGCTGCTGCATCCGGTGCTGACCGGCACCGCCGACCGGGATGCCGAGCTGTCCATCGCCCGCGCGACCGCGGCGCAATTCCAGTGCTATGTCGTCGACGTCAACGGCCTGGGCGCCGGCGGGGTGGGCCAGTCCTGCATCATCGATCCGTCTGCCACGGTGCTGCACCAGTCGGGCCGCCACGAGGACATGTTCCCGCTGGAGCTGGATCTGGATCAGGTGCGCCGCCAGCGCGAAATCGGCCTGAAGGGGCTGGGCCAGGTGCTGAAAAGCTTCCGCGACCGGGAGGTGGATTTCCCGGTTTATGACCGCGCCAGCGGTGCGGATGGGTACCTGCACACGCTTGGGCCGCTGGAGATCCCGGTGCAGGGCTCGCAGGCGGGGCTGAACGCCCGCGCGCCGGGCGACGAAGCAAACGGGTTTGCCGAATTGCATTCAATACACTACGCTGAAAGAAAAGCGGGCGGTTGATCAGTCTCATTTTCCAGTAGCCAGAACCGGCTGATCTCCCGTTGATAATCAGTAAGGGAGGTGCCTATGCAAGCAATGGGTGACTATTACTCGGCGATCCAGCTGCGTCATGACCAATGGACAACGCTGAGGGAAGTGACCGAAGCCCTGGCCAGTGCCCGAAAACCGAAACGTGAAGCAGCGCTCGTGACGAATGTCCGGGCGCTGTTTGATTTACTGGGCCCGATCGAGACCTACTGGGCCTTTCCCGGCGTGCAGGCGTTTGAACAGCTGCGGCGCCAGTTCGAGCACGGCAATTACGCCGATGTGGCGTTTTCCGTGCAGCGGATTTGCCGCGCCCTGTCCACCGGCGCCTACCGGCGGCGGCATGTGCCGCTGGACCGCGACTCGGCGGATGCGGACGAGCATGAGGACGAGGTCATCCAGCCGCCCGAGGCGCGGGCGCTGGCCAAGCCCTATTTCGAGGTGCTGGTGGTCGACAACGTCAACGAGCACCAGGAGCGCTGGCTGCACAGCAACTTCAAGAAGATGCGCCGCCCGGAAGATCAGTTTCATTATGAAACCGTGGTGGTGCCAAGCCTGCAGGACGCGCTGATCGGGATCCTTTTCAATTACAACATTCAGGCGATTGTGGTGCGGCCGGGCCTCAAGTTCGACTCGCAGATGGAGATGTCGCTGCTCACCCGCTACCTGGACTGGGCCGGCGGCACCGAAGGGATCGAGGCGGTCCGGTCGCACGACCACGGCCCGGCGCTGTGCCGGTTGGTGGCGAATGTCCGGCCCGAGCTGGACGCCTATCTGGTCACCGACCGCTCGGTCGAGGAGATCGCAGGCCATGACCTGGGGATCTGCCGCCGGGTTTTTTACAACCAGGAAGATTTCATGGAGCTGCACCTCAATATTCTGAGGGGGGTGCAGGCACGCTACAAGACTCCGTTCTTCACCGCGCTGGTGGAATACTCCAAACAGCCCACCGGCGTTTTCCACGCGATGCCGATCAGCCGCGGCAAGTCGGTTTCGCGCAGCCATTGGATTCAGGACATGGGGGCGTTTTACGGCTCCAACATCTTTCTGGCCGAAACCTCCGCCACCTCCGGCGGGCTGGACAGCCTGCTGGAGCCGCATGGGCCCATCAAGCAGGCGCAGGAGCAGGCCAGCCGCGCCTTCGGGTCGAAACAGACGTTCTTTGCCACCAATGGCACCTCCACCTGCAACAAGATCGTGGTGCAGGCGCTGGTGCGGCCCGGCGACATCGTGCTGGTGGACCGCGACTGCCACAAGTCGCACCACTACGGGCTGGTGCTGGCGGGGGCGCAGGTGGCCTATCTCGACAGCTACCCGCTGCATGAATACTCGATGTACGGCGCGGTGCCGCTGCGGGAGATCAAGCACATGCTGCTGCACCTCAAGGCGCAGGGCAAGCTGGACCGGGTGCGGATGCTCTTGCTGACCAACTGCACCTTTGACGGCATCGTCTACAACGTCGAGCGGGTGATGGAGGAGTGCCTGGCGATCAAGCCGGACCTGATCTTCCTGTGGGACGAGGCCTGGTTCGCCTTTGCCCGGTTCAGCCCGCTGTACCGGCAGCGCACCGCGATGAACGCCGCCAATGTGCTGCGCGAGCGGCTGCGCAACGAAGCCCATGCCAAGGCCTGGGAGGAGCAGCAGAAGCAGCTGAAGGATGCCAGCGAGGAGGACTGGCTGAACACCCGGCTGCTGCCGCCGCCGGATGCGCGGGTGCGGGTCTATGCCACCCAGTCCACCCACAAGACGCTGACGTCGCTGCGGCAGGGGTCGATGATCCATGTGAACGACCAGGACTTCAAAGGCGAGGTGGAGGTGAGTTTCCACGAGGCCTACATGACGCATACCTCGACCTCTCCGAACTACCAGATCATTGCCTCGCTCGATGTGGGGCGGCGGCAGGTCGAGCTGGAAGGCTTCGAATTTGTGCACCGGCAGGTGGAAGCGGGCATGGCGATGCGGCGGGCGATCATGACGCATCCGCGGCTGAGCAAATATTTCAGGATCCTGACCGCCGCGGACATGATCCCGAGCGAGCACCGCGAAAGCGGGCTGGAAAGCTATTACGATCCCGAGCGCGGCTGGTCTGACGTCTGGGACAGCCTGGTGCATGACGAGTTCGTGCTCGACCCGACCCGGGTGACGCTGGCGGTGGGCGGCACGGGCTGGGACGGCGACACGTTCAAGACCCAGATCCTGATGGACAAATACGGGATCCAGATCAACAAGACCTCGCGCAACACGGTGCTGTTCATGACCAACATCGGCACCACGCGCTCCTCGGTGGCCTATCTGATCGAGGTCCTGGTGGAAATTGCCACGGATCTGGACGAATTGCTGGACGATGCCTCGATGATGGAGAAGCGCGGGTTCGAGAAGCGGGTGTCCAACCTGATGCACGACCTGCCGCCGCTGCCCGACTTCAGCCGCTTCCACGATGCCTTCCGCTCTGCCCCGGAAACCCCTGAGGGCGATATCCGCTCGGCGTTCTTCCTCAGCTATGAGGAAAACAACTGCGACTATCTGGAGCTGGACGGGTCGGTCAAGGCGGCGATGGAAAGCGGCCAGGAGGTCGTCTCAGCCTCCTTCATCATTCCATATCCGCCGGGGTTTCCGATCCTGGTGCCGGGGCAGGTGGTGAGCCAGGAGATCCTGTCCTTCATGCGCGCCCTGGATGTCAGCGAGATCCACGGCTACCGGGCCGACCTGGGGCTGCGCGTGTTCACCGAGGAGGCCTTGAAACAGCAGGCCAAGGCCAATGCTGCGCGGCTGAAGCTGAACGCGGCCCGGCACAAGATATTCTAAAGGGAGAATGGTATGCCATCTGCAGTACTGAACAATATCTCTGAAATACGCCGGCACTTCCATCGCAACGAAGACCCCGTGTACTTCGTCTCGGCAACCAATTTCAACCTGCTGGGCCTGGATGAATGGTGTAAGAATTTCAAATACATATGTTACATTGACTGCTACGGCGGCAAGCATCCCAACGTGTTCTGCCCGTCCGAGCAGCCGCATGCGGAATTCCAGTCGATCGAGGATATCAACAACTACCTTCTGCAGCACAAGGAGGTGGTCGAATGGATCAAGGCGCGCGGCGGCAAGCCCAAGTTCGTGTTCCTGATGTTCGACGAGGAGACCGAGCGGCTGGCCAAGGAGCTGGGCGGCGAGGTCTGGTTCCCCAGCGCCAAGCTGCGGCAGAACATGGACAACAAGATCGAAACGGTCCGGATCGGCAATAAGGCGGGGGTGCCCTCGGTGCCGAACGTGCTGGCGGAGGTGAAGGATTACGAGGATCTGAAGAAGACCTGCGAAAAGGCGGGCATCGGCCATGACGTGGTGCTGCAGTCCGCCTTTGGCGACAGCGGGCACACCACCTTCTTCATCAATTCCGAAGCCGATTTCCGCCGCCACGAGCATGAGATCGTCGGCGAGGGCGAGATCAAGATCATGAAGCGGATCGACTGCCGCGGCTCGGCCATCGAGGCCTGCGCCACCAAGGAGGGCACCATCGTCGGGCCGCTGATGACGGAGCTGGTCGGCTTCAAGGAGCTGACGCCTTACCGCGGCGGCTGGTGCGGCAACGAGATCTTCTCGACCGCGTTTCCGCCCAAGACCCGCGAGCGGGCGCGCGAGCTGACCTTCAAGTTCGGCGAGCAGCTGCGCAAGGAAGGCTACCGCGGCTATTTCGAGCTGGATTTCCTGATCGACAAGAAGACCGGGGATATCTGGCTGGGGGAATTGAACCCGCGCATCACCGGTGCGTCGTCGATGACCAACCACGCGGCCTTTGCCCATGCGGATGCGCCCTTGTTCCTGTTCCATCTGCTTGAGTTCTCGAAGAAAAAATTCAAGCTGGACGTGGAGGAGCTGAACAACCGCTGGGCCGATCCCAAGATGATCGACAGCTGGTCGCAGATGGTGATCAAGCACACCGAGGACTCGGTGGATATCGCCACGGAGGTGCCGGAGACCGGCATTTACCGCATGGCCGAAGACGGCAGCGTGCAGTTCGACCGTTTCGATTATCACCGCCGCGCGGTCGAGAGCGAGCAGGAGGCGTTTTTCCTGCGCATCCTGCAGCCGGGCGATTACCGCTATGAAGGCGCCGACATCGGCATCCTGGTGACCCGCGGCCGCTCGATGACGCCGGGGTTCAAGCTCAATGACCGCGGCAAGCGCTGGATCGACGCCATCAAGAGCAATGTCAAAGCACGGCCGCTGCCGATGCAGGAGGCGGGGCCGGTGGTGTCCGACCCTGCCTTCAAGATCATGTAGACCCCGTGAGGGCATGATCATCCGCTGGCGCGCCATCGACGAACCGCAGCCTGGCCAGAAATGGGCCGGGCTGTTCCAGGAGTTCTGGCCGGACTACCACAAGTGGTGGATCCGCGAAGGCCCGGAGGCGCGTCCGGGCTATCTGGACAGCGTCAACGCGCTGAAGACGCATATGCCGGAGCTGCTGCCGCTCTATGAGGAGCTCTGCGATCTGGCGGGCGGGGCGGATCATGCGGCGCGGTTTCTCAGCTTCTACTGCCCGCCGCCGTATCTGTCGGCCTGCTCCCAGGCGCTGTGGCCCGGCCCCGATCCGGTGCTGGTGCGCAATTACGACTACAGCCCGCACGCCTTTGACGGGGTGGTGATGCGGACCGAGTGGCTGGGGCGCACGGTGCTGGGCACCAGCGACAGCCTGTGGGGGCTGGTCGACGGCATCAACGATGCCGGGCTGGCGATGTCGCTGACCTTTGGCGGCCGCCGGGTTGTCGGCGAAGGCTTCGGGGTGCCGCTGATCCTGCGCTACGTGCTGCAGACCTGCGAGACCGCCGAGGAGGCGGGTAAGGCCCTGGCGCGCCTGCCGACGCATATGAGCTACAACGTCACCGTGGTCGACCGCTCCCGCAAGTTCCTGACTGCCTTCATGGCGCCGGACCGCAAGGCCGTGCTCAAGCATGTGGGGGTTGCCACCAACCACCAGGAGAAGGTGGAGTGGGACAGCCATGCGCGGTTCACGGCGACGGTCGAACGGGAGCGTTTCCTGCTGCAGCGGCTGACGCTGCATGTGGAGCCGGAGGAGAAATTCATCGGCGCCTTCCTGAAGCCGCCGCTGTATTCCTCCGCCTTCAGCGAGGGCTTCGGCACGCTGTACACGGCGGTTTACAGACCCCGGAAGCTGGAGATGGAAATCCGCTGGCCCGGCACGGTCTGGCACCTGCCGCTGTCGGCCTTCGACGAGCGGACACTGGCCGTGCAGGTGCCGGTGTTTTAGCCGGACGCCTCCTGTTTGCGCACTGCGCAAAGGCGTATTCTTCCTTGTTTTAGTGACTGTTAAGCGGTGCGCGGCCGGTCCGGGCCGGCGCGCCTGCACCGGATTTGACTGACCATCTGCGCACGGGCGGCCGGGCGGTCCAATCGGGGGGGGGCGGCACCCGCGCAGCGGTACTGCAGCCGGCTGCACGCTCCGGGAAAATTGGAACTGATCGGGTGTGCCGTGAGTTGTCCCTGTAACGAACCGGCCGCTGCGGCCCGAGGAGGAAGCCATGCACAGTATCTTCTACATCATTGGCGTCGTTGTCGTCGTTCTCGCGTTGCTCAACTTTATCGCCTGATCAGAGGGAGTAATCAGATGTCCGGAACAGACAAAGTGAAAACCGCCGCGAAAAACGTTGCCGAAAGCGCGAAATCCGCTGCGGCAACCGCTGCTGAAACCGCAAAGAAAGAGGCCCACGCCCGCGCCGAAGCGGCCAAGGAAGGCGTTGCAGATGAGGTCAAATCCGTGGCCTCGGCCCTGCGCACCGCGTCCGATGAAATGCGCAGCGGTTCGCCGCATGAACGCGCAATCGGCCAGATGGCCGGCACCCTGGCAGATGTGTCCGATACCATCCGCAATCAGGACCTGGGCGATATGGTCCACTCGGTTTCGGACTTCGCCCGCAAGAACCCGGTGATGTTCCTGAGCAGCGCCGCGCTGCTCGGCTTTGCGGCCGCACGCTTTGCCAAGGCGTCGGACAGCAGCCAGCCTGATGCCCTGCGCCCGCCTGCGGCTGCGCCCGCCGGGACCGCCGCGCATCCGTCCGGCGCCTACACAGTCCCGCACAGCAAGGGGGATCTGCAATGACACAGACAAATCCCGAACCCGGCACAACGCCGAATGCGGCCAGCATCGTCGCTGAGGCGCTGAACAACATAAGCTCGCTGATCCGCAACGAACTCGCCCTGGCGCGGGCGGAGATCGGCGAAAACATCAACCGCGCGGCCGTGGCCCTGGGCCTGATCGTGGGCGGCGTCGTCGTGGCGCTGACGGCGCTGAACGTCTTGGCGGCGGCGCTGTCCGCCGGGCTGACCGAGGCCGGAATGGACCCGGGCTGGGCGGCCTTGCTGGTGGGGGTGGCCTTTGCTGCTGCGGCCTTTGGCATGATCGCCAAGGGGACCAGCGACCTGAAGCTGTCGAGCCTGGCGCCCACTCGCACCGCTGAAAACGTGAAGCGCGACGCGCAATCCATCAAGGAGACATACAATGACAAGTGAGAACCGGTCTGTTTACGAAATCGAGCGCGAGATCGAGCGCGATCGCGCGCAGCTGACCAGCAACCTTGAGCATTTGCAGGACAAGTTTTCCGTTGACGGCGTGATGCAGCAGCTGGGTGAACAGCTGCGCGAGCATGGCGGCGAGATTGGCCATGCGATCACCCGGACGGTGAAGGAAAACCCGGCCGCCGTGGCGCTGACCGGCGTTGGCCTGGCCTGGATGATCTTTGGCAAGGGCCGGTCCGGCAGCCGCAGCTATACTGCAGAGACCCGCGGCGCGGACTACTCCGGCCGCAGCTACAGCCGCGGCGGCGCCTACCGCGACAGCGGCTGGGAAGACCGCCCGGCTGCTGGCAGCGATGGCGGCCACGCCTCCAGCGGCACGCTGGTGACGCGGCCGGATCCGCGCATGAAGGGCGGGCCGGAAGGTGTTCCGTCCTGGGCGCGCGATGATGATGACGATGATGATGGCCGCAGCCTGGCGGATCGTGCCTCAGGCGCTGCCGCATCGGCGCAGGCCAAGGCGTCGGCTGCCGGTTCCGCAGTGCATGATAAAGCGTCGGCGGCCGGCTCGGCCGTCAAGGACGCTGGAAGAGCCGCGAAGGGAAAGGCCGCTGCCGCCGGGCAGGCTGCCCGTGATGGCGCCTCTTCCGCTGCTTCGTCGGTGCAGGACGCCGCAGAGGCCGCCCGGGCCCGGGCCGCGCGTCTGCGTGCCCGCCTGTCGGAGGGCACCGAGAACCTCTCGGAAGAGGCCCGGGCCCGCGTGATTGCCGCGCGCGAGGCCGCTGTCGATGCCCGCCGGAAGGCGGCGCAGGCGCTGGCGTCCGGCTCGCGCCAATCGGCGGATTTCTACAACCGCCAGCCGCTGGTGGCGGGGGCGCTGGCGCTGGCCCTGGGCGCGGCGATTGGCGGTGCGCTGCCGCGCACGCGCACCGAAGATGACGCGCTGGGGGAGTACAGCGACAAGATGATGGAGCGCGCCGAAGCAATCTTCCGCGAAGAGCAGGAGAAAGCTGCCGCTGTGCTGCAGGCTGCCCGCAAGGAAGCCGAAACCATCGCCAGCGAGAAGCGCGACGCCATGGACAGCGCCGCCCCGCAAGGCAAGACGGCAGCGCAGGCGGCTGCCGATGAGGTGAAGTCGGCAGGCAAGCGGATTGCCGGCGCGGCCGCCGGCAAGGCCAGGGAAAAGGACCTCGGCAAGCCTAAATCGTAAGAGGGGCCCGGAGGCTGCCCCCGGCGGCCTCTGCCCTTGCAGACAACCGGCTGTGGAGGAGAAGTCATGACGCGCGGCAGGGACGCGAAAGCGCCGCATAGGATCCCGCCCAAGGGCTGGAAGGATATCGCCCTGCGGGTCAAGGATGAGATCACTACCGACCATGTCGGGCTGATCGCTGCCGGCGTTGCCTTTTACGGTCTGATGGCGCTGTTCCCGGCAATTACCGCGCTTCTGGCCATCGGCGGCCTGATGGTTGAGCCCAGCCAGATCGTGGACCGGATTTCGCAGTTCGAAGGCGTGGTGCCGGATGAGGTGATGGAAATCATCATCGGCCAGGCCACACAAGTCGTCGGCTCGCAGGAAGGCGGGCTGGGCCTTGCCGCGGTGGCGGGGATCCTGATTGCGCTCTATTCGGCGTCCAAGGGCATGAACAGCCTGATCGAAGGCATGAACGTGGCCTATGACGAGGAGGAGAAGCGCGGCTTCTTCATGAAGACCTTTGTTACGCTCACCCTGACCTTGTTCCTGATCACCGGCTTGCTGATGGGGCTGCTGGCGACGCTGGCGGTGCCTTCGGTCATCGCCCTGGTGGACGCCGGGCCGGTGACCGAGATCCTCGGCACGCTGCTGGTCTGGGGCGTGCTGCCGCTGATGACCATGGCCGGGCTTGCGGTGCTGTACCGCTTTGGCCCGTCGCGGGACAAGCCGCAGCTGCTGTGGGCATCCCCCGGCGCGATTGCCGCCTGTGTGCTGTGGCTGGCGGGGTCGGCGGGGTTTGCCTTTTACGTTGGCAATTTCGGGTCCTACAACGAAAGCTTCGGCGCGCTGGCCGGGGTTGTCGTGCTGCTGATGTGGCTGTGGATTTCCGCCTTCATCGTGCTGCTGGGTGCCGAGATCAACGCCGAGGCCGAGGCGCAGACCGCCTACGACACAACCGTTGGCCCGGAGGAGCCGATGGGAGAGCGCGGCGCGGTCAAGGCCGACAAGCTGGGCGCAGCGCAGGACACCTAGGCCGTCCGCCGCTTATGCAGGCTGTCTGCCCGCGGCAGGCTTCGCTGCACGATGCAGGTTTGACCGGATTTTCAGGGAAGGGTGGTAGCGGAGGAGGGACTTGAACCCCCGACACGCGGATTATGATTCCGCTGCTCTAACCAACTGAGCTACTCCGCCGCTCGCTGTGTGGACGCGATTTAAGGAATGCCGGCGGTGGGGTCAAGCGGAAAAGAAGGGGAAATGCAAATTCTTCCGAAATTTTTCCAGCGCGGAAGAAAAACGTCGTGAAAACAAAGGATTGCAGGCTGGCGTGCACTTCGCGTGCCGGGGCGTGCTGCAGAGCGTTCGGACTGCAGCGGAGCCTTCCGGTTAATCGGTCTGGGCGTCCAGGGCGGACAGTTCTGGCCGCGGCAGGCGGTCCAGAAGCTGGAACACCAGGGCTCGGCAGGTTTCCCCGGCCCAGTTCTCCGGGTGGAAGCCGGGCGGCAGGTCCGGGTGGCGCAGCACCACGCGGCGCCAGCGGTGCACGATCAGCGTCCGCAAGGTCCCGGTCTGCGCCGGTGTCAGGCCGCCAGGCGGCGGGGCGATCTGTTCGAGGTCGCGCTGCAGCGCGGCGCAGGCGTCCTGCAACGGTTCCGGAAACAGCCGGGCCTTGAGCCAGCCCGGCACGCTCATGCTGCTGACCCCGACGGCCATCAGGTCGTCCAGGTTGCGCGGCATCGGGCCGCGGCCAAGCGCGGTGGTGCGGTTCACGGCGACGTAGTTGGACAGCAGCAGCACCTCGTCCAGGGTTGCCTGGCCGGCGCCGTCCTCGGCAATCAGCAGGTGCCAGTCGCCGGGAGCCGCGGCGCGGCGCTCGTAGATCCGGGGCGTCACCGCGGCCGATTGGCTGCGGCCGTATTCGGTCAGGTAGTGGACCGAGGCGCGGCCCGCGCGCTCGCTCTCGATCCAGCCGTCCTTGCGCAGCCGGTGCAACGCCACCCGGATTGCCTCGGGCTTGATTCCCATCGGGGTGATGATGCGGGTCAGGGCGCCGCCGCTGATCTGGGCGCCCTTCTCCTGCGCCAGATCGCCGAACAGGGAAACGATCACCGACCAAACCCGCTGGTTCTGCGGGTCGTTCAGCTGCTGGACGGTGGTGTCAAACCAGGGGTTTTGCTGTTCGTTCATAGGGATAAACATAGTTCGCCCGGACCGGATAGGCCAGTCCGGGCGGGTGGCAGCGGTGCCGCTGCCTGGCTCTTTTTCGCAGCCTTAAAAGGCGTTCATTGTCAGCAGTTCGTACTCTGCGGCAATCTCGCCGTCCTGGTTGGTGAGAGTCACGTGCCAGCGGACCTCGCCGTACTCCTCGTTGCGCGGAGTCTTCTTCTTGACGGTCAAACGCACCTTGATGCTGTCGCCTGCCGAAACCGGCTTCATGAAGCGCAGATTGTCGAGGCCGGTGTTGGCCAGAACCGGGCCCTCGTCCGGCTGCACGAACATGCCGGCGGCGAAGGACAGCAGCAGGTAGCCATGTGCGACGCGGCCCGGGAAGAACGGGTTCCGCTTGGCGGCTTCGTCGTCCATATGGGCATAGAAGGTGTCGCCGGTGAAATGAGCGAAGGTCTCGATATCCTCCAGCGTGACGGTGCGCGGCGCGGTGTGCAGGGTCTCGCCGATGGACAGCTCGCCGAATTTGCGGGTGAAGGGGTGCGCCGGGCCTTTGACCTCGGTGCCGCCGGGGACCCATTTCTCGCCGATGGCCGACAGGATATCGGGCGAGCCCTGGATGGCGGTGCGCTGCATGTAGTGTTTGACGCCGCGCACGCCGCCCATTTCCTCGCCGCCGCCGGCGCGGCCCGGGCCGCCGTGCACCATGTGGGGAAGGGGGGAGCCGTGGCCGGTCGATTCCTTCATCGAGTCGCGGTTGTTGAAGTAGAGGCGGCCGTGGTAGGCGCCGGCGCCGATGGCGACCTCGCGGGCGACGGCCGGGTCGTGGGTGATGACCGAGGCCACCAGGGAGCCCTGGCCGCGGTTGGCCAGATCAATGGCGTGGTCTAGATCGCGGTAGCCCATGATGGTGGAGACGGGGCCGAAGGCCTCGGTGTCGTGCACGCGCTGTGCCTTGTCCGGGTCGGCGCAGTGGAACAGCATCGGCGGCACGAAGGCGCCTTTATCGGCGTCGGCGCCGTCTACGGAGAAGTTCGCCGGGTCGCCAAAGACACGTTCCGCTTCCTGGCCGATGATTTCGGCCTTTTCCAGCACGTCGCGTTTCTGGCTGTTGGAGACCAGTGCGCCCATGCGGGTGGTTTCCAGACGCGGGTCGCCGATCTGGGTTTTTGCCAGGCGGGCCGACAGGGCCTCGATTACCGCGTCCACCTGTGCTTGCGGTGCGATGATGCGGCGGATGGCGGTGCATTTCTGGCCCGCCTTGGTGGTCATCTCGCGGCTGACTTCCTTGACGAAGAGGTCAAACTCCGGCGTGCCGGGCTGGGCGTCGGGGCCCAGGATCGAGGCATTGAGGCTGTCCTGTTCGGCGACGAACCGGACCGAGTTTTCCAGGATCACCGGGTTTGCGCGCAGCTTCAGCGCGGTGCTGGCGGAGCCGGTGAAGCTGACCACGTCCTGCATGGTCAGATGGTCCAGCATGTCGCCGAGGCCGCCGGAAACCAGCTGCAGCGCGCCCTCGGGCAGGATGCCGCTGTCGAGCATCAGTTTCACCGCCAGTTCCGTGACATAGCAGCTGTTGGTGGCGGGTTTGACGATGGCGGGAACGCCGGCCAGCAGGGTGGGGGCGAGTTTTTCCAGCATGCCCCAGACCGGGAAGTTGAAGGCGTTGATATGCACCGCGACGCCGCGCAGCGGGGTGCAGATGTGCTGGCCCAGGAAGGTGCCGTTGCGGCTGAGCTGCTCCACATCGCCGTCGAGGTAGACGTGGCCGTCCGGCATCTCGCGGCGGCCCTTGGAGGCGAAGACGAACATGGTGCCGATGCCGCCGTCGATGTCGATCATGTGGTCGGACTGGGTGGCGCCGGTGTTGAACGACAGGTCATAGAGCGCCTGCTTGTGCTGGTTCAGGTGGCCTGCCAGCGCCTTCAGCATCCGGGCGCGGTCGTGGAAGGTCAGCTTGCGCAGGTTGGCGCCGCCCACGGTGCGGGCGTAATCGAGCATCGCCTGCACGTTAAGCGCGTCATTGCCGGCGCTGGCGATCACCTCGCCGGTGATGGCGCTGGCGATGTTGCGGGCACCTGCGCCCGGTGCGACCCATTGACCCGCTGCAAAGCTGGAAATCTCTAGAAGGCTCATGATGCTGTCCTTTTCGTCAGGCCGGCAGGGGGCCGGCTGGCTGGAATCCGATGCTGAGATATATTGACCGTCCGGTCGGTTTATGCAAGGAATTTGTCAAATGCACCGCTGACAGGGTGAGGGAGCGATGAGCGATACGATTCTGGTGGAGGACCACGGGACCTGGGTGGAGATCACTCTGAACCGTCCGGACCGGCTGAATAGTTTCAACGAGGAAATGCACAATGCCTTGCGTGGCGCTCTGGAGGCGGCGCGTGACGGGGGCGCCCGCGCGGTGCTGCTGACCGGGGCGGGCCGTGGCTTCTGCGCCGGGCAGGATCTGGGCGACCGTGATCCGCGCAAGATGGACGGGCCGCCGGACTTGAGCCAGACCGTGCGCACCTTCTATGCGCCGCTGGTGCGGCTGATCCGCTCGCTGGACTTCCCGGTGATCTGCGCGGTGAATGGCGTGGCCGCCGGGGCAGGTGCCAATCTGGCGCTGGCCTGCGACGTGGTGCTGTCGGCGGAAAGCGCCAAGTTCATCCAGTCGTTCTCCAAGGTCGGCCTGATCCCGGACACCGGCGGCAGCTGGCAGCTGCCGCGGCTGCTGGGCGAGGCGCGCGCCAAGGGGCTGGCGCTGACCGCTGAGCCGTTGCCTGCGAAGAAGGCCGAGGACTGGGGCCTGATCTGGAAGTCGCTGCCGGATGACGAATTGATGGCAGAGGCCCGCGCCATGGCTGAGAAATTCGCTAACGGCCCGACGCTGGGGCTGGGGCTGACCAAACAGTGCATCCAGGCCGCGGCGGTCAACACGCTGTCCGACCAGCTGGAGATCGAGGCGGACGCCATGAAGACCTGCGGCGAAAGCGCGGATTACGCGGAGGGGGTTGCGAGCTTCCTGGAAAAACGCGCGCCCGAGTTCAAGGGCAAGTGACCATGACCCCGAAAGAACGTGCCGAGAAATCCGCCGCCGCCATGTGGGCCGATGACCACGCGTCCAAGTGGGCGGGCATGGAGATTACCCATGTGGATGAGGGCGAGGCCACGCTGGAGCTGACCATCGCCCAGCACCACTGCAACGGCCACGGCATCTGCCACGGCGGCGTGACCTTCATGCTGGCCGACAGCGCCTTTGCCTTTGCCTGCAACAGCCGCAACCAGTCGACCGTGGCGCAGCACAACGTGATCAGCTTCACCGCGCCGGGACGGCTGGGCGACAAGCTGATTGCCACGGCCCGCGAGATTTCCCTGACCGGGCGCAGCGGCATCTACGACGTGACAGTGACCAACCAGGACGGCCAGCAGATCGCTGAGTTCCGGGGCTTCTCCCGGGCGGTCAAAGGCCAGTTGTTTGACGAATAAGGTGTGGAGGACGCCATGGAAGACCTGAGCCCCAAGAAGGGTGAACTGGAGCCGATCGAGATCGCCTCGATCGACGAAATCCGCGCATTGCAGCTGGAGCGGCTGAAGTGGTCGGTGCGCCATGCCTATGACAACGTGGCGATGTACAAGCAGCGGTTTGACGAGGCAGGCGTGCATCCGGACGACCTGCAACAGCTGTCCGATCTGGCCAAGTTCCCCTTCACCTACAAGAACGACCTGCGGGACAATTACCCGTTTGGCCTGTTTGCCGTGCCGCGCAGTGAAATCATCCGTCTGCATGCGTCCTCCGGCACCACCGGCAAGCCGACCGTGGTGGGTTACACCGCGAATGACATCAGCAACTGGGCCGATCTGGTGGCGCGGTCCCTGCGGGCCTCGGGCCTGCGCAAGGGCGACATGGTGCATAACGCCTATGGTTATGGCCTGTTCACCGGCGGCCTGGGTGCGCACTACGGGATTGAGCGCTTGGGCGCGACCGTGGTGCCGATGTCGGGCGGGCAGACCGAAAAGCAGGTTGGCCTGATCACCGATTTCAAACCCGACGGGATCATGGTGACGCCGTCCTACATGCTCAACATCCTGGAGCAGTACCACAAGGTCGGCATGGACCCGCGGGAGTGCTCGCTGAAGGTTGGCGTCTTTGGCGCCGAACCCTGGACCGACGCGATGCGTAAGGAGGTCGAGGAGGCCTTTGACATGCACGCGGTCGATATCTACGGCCTCAGCGAGATCATGGGGCCGGGTGTGGCCAATGAATGCGTCGAGACCAAGGACGGTCCGGTGATCTGGGAGGATCACTTCCTGCCGGAAATCATCGACCCACAGACCGGCGAGGTGCTGCCGGACGGGGAGCTGGGCGAGCTGGTGTTCACCACGCTGACCAAGGAAGGCCTGCCGATGATCCGCTACCGCACCCGCGACCTGACCCGGCTGCTGCCGGGCACCGCGCGCTCGATGCGGCGGATGGAGAAGATCACCGGCCGCAGCGATGACATGATCATCCTGCGCGGCGTCAACGTCTTCCCCAGCCAGGTGGAGGAGCAGCTGCTGGCGACCGGCGGCCTGGCGCCCTACTACCAGATCGAGCTCTACAAATCCGGCCGCATGGATGCGATGCGGGTGTTTGTGGAGGCCAATCCGGATGCCACCGACGAGCTCAGCAAGACCGCAGCGGCGCGGATGCTGACCAAGCGGATCAAGGATATGGTTGGCGTTTCCACCGAGATCATTGTAGGCGACCCGGGATCCGTCGAGCGCAGCCAGGGCAAGGCCAAGCGCGTCGTCGACAACCGCAGCAAGTCCTGAACCGGGGAAGTGAGCCTTGGCCCGCACGATCGCAAAAGACCACGATGAGAAACGCGCACAGATCCTGAAGTCGGCGGCCAAGGTGTTTGCCGAATCCGGTTACGACCGCGCGTCGATGACCCAGCTGGCGCGGGAATGCGGGATCTCCAAGGCGAATATCTATCACTATTACGACAGCAAGGACGCCGTTCTTTTCGGCGTCCTTGACACCTATCTGAGCGAGCTGCGCGACCGGGTCTGCGAGGTGGAGCTGGACGGTTTTGGCCCGCAGGAGCGGCTGCGCCGTATCGTTTCGGAAATCCTGCTGGCCTATCAGGGCGCGGATCACGAGCACCAGGTGCAACTGGGCGCGATGGGGGCGCTGCCCGAGGAGCAGCAGAAACATCTGCGCGGCTATCAGCGCGAGATGGTTCAGTTCATGAGCGATGCGCTGAAGGAAGTAGCCCCCGAGGTCTTTGACGGCGACAGCGCCAAGCTGCGCGGCGCCACCATGTCTGTCTTCGGGATGCTGAACTGGTATTACATGTGGAATACCGGCGCCGGCTCCAAGGCGCGCGAGGATTACGCCCGGCTGGTCTCAGATCTGACCCTGCACGGGGTGAAGGGGCTGTAACGGCGCTTTTGCGTTTCCGCTGTTTCGCGCTAGCTTTCTCCGCCAAGGGAGGATGCGATGCAGAGACCTGAGAGCTTTAAGAGTTTCTATTACAAGAAGGTGGGCCTGGGCGAAGCCTGCGGCTGCGCCGAACGTGCCATCGACATGTATGAGTTCGACCGGACCACGGGCGGGCGGAAGGGCGCAAAAACCGGAAGGCGCCGGTTCTCCCTGAAGTCATTTGCCCTGAAATACGGGCTTTGGTCCCGGCGCAGGACACCGGCGGAATAGGAATGAAATCGCACCCGGCGGGGGAAAGTCCCGCCGGGTGCGGCTGTTCAGGCTAATGGATCAGCCTTCGCTGCCCAGCAGCGGTGTGATCCGGCGCACGGCGACGCGGCGGTTGACGCGTTCAGCGGCCAGGGTCTGCACGGCCAGGTCGCTTTCGCCATAGCCCTGCACCACCATGTTTTCCGGCGGCACGTCGAAGTATTCGGTCAGCGCCAGCGCCACGGTTTCGGCGCGCCGGTCTGACAGCGCCAGGTTATAGGTCGCTGCGCCCACCGCATCGGTGTGGCCTTCGATCAGGAACACCTCGCCCGGGTTGCGGTCGATCAGCTCGCGCAGCGCGTTGCCCAGGGCGGCCAGCTCTTCGGCCTCCTGCGGGCGGATCACTGCGGAGCCGGTGTCGAAATTCACCGAATCCACATTGATCACCGGCACCAGGCGGCGCACTGCGTCAATGTTGCGTATTTGCGCCAGCGAGAAGCGGCGGTCCACGTCAGGCGCCTGCTGCGCGGCCAGCGCTGCGGCCAGGTCCTCAGCCGAGACCGCGCCGGTGCTGGAGAAGGCGCGGCGGTTGTCCTGCACCTGCGGCAGTTCGTTGATGACGACCTTTTCGGCCTTTTGGGTGTCGTCGAACAGCACCACGCTGCGGCCGTCCGGCAGAATGCGGGTGCGGCGCAGCACGCGGCCCTCGGCGGAGCGGATGGTTTCCACTTCCACCCCGTTCTCGCGGGTCACGACGGTGCGGGTGGAGCCGTCCTGGAAGCGGTAGGTTGTCACGTTCGAGCCCGGCTGGCGCAGCAGCGCGTCGTCGTCTTTCAGCACGCGGTACTGGCCGTCCTGCTCCACAATGGCGCGGTCGCCGGTGTTGGAGACAACCTTGCCGCCGTTGTTGAGCAGCGTGCCGATGGCCAGGGCGCCAAGGCCGAGCAGGGCGTTGCGCTGCTGGTCGGACAGGCCGCTGTCCTCTTCGGTGGCGGCATTGGCCTGCGGGGCAGGGGCTTCTGCCGCAGCTTGGATGTTTTCACCGGCTTTGGTCTCGAACTCCTCGTCTGAGCTGCGCACGGTGTCTTCGGTCACCGTTTCCTCGATCACCTCAGCTTCGCCTTCGCTGCTGTCCGCGGCGGCAGCGGCAGCTGCTGCGGTCTCAGTCTCAGCTTCGGCCTGTGCGTCGGCCTGGGCCTGGCTGTCCATCTCCACCAGTTCCGGGTTGTCGGCGGCTTCGCTGACCTCGCCCTGCGACTGGGCCAGATCGGCGGCAATGGCTTCTGCAGTTGCGCCGGTGCTTTCAGCCGCGGTGTCCTCTGCGGGCTGGTCAGTTTGCACATCGGCCTGCTGTTCAGCCTGAGCGGCGTCCTGTTGTCCGGCATCAGCCTCGGGCTGCGGTTCTGCCTGGGCCTCAGTCTGCTGGTCAGCCTGGGCGTCGGTCTGCTCTTCCTGAGCTTCGGCCTGCTGTTCCAGTGCCTCTGCCAGAGCTGCGGCTTCGGCGGCAGCCTGCGTCTCAGCGTTGGCCTCTGCGCCGGCCTCAACATTGGCCTCGGCGCCTGTCTCAGCCGCGGCGGCCTCTGCGGCCTCTGCCTGCTGCTGGGTGTCCTCACCGCCTGCCGCCTGGGCTTCCGCGGCGGCCTGTGCTTGCACCTCTGCTTCGGCAGCGGCCTGTGCTTCGGCGGTGACTGCGGCTTCCGCCTCAGCCCCGGCAGTCATCTCCGCCACGCTGGCCAGCACGCTGGCGGATTGCAGTTCAGCCGGCAAATCCGCGTCAAAGGCGCCAGTGCCATAGGCCTGGCAGAACTTTGCGACCGGGCCGGTTTTTTCTTCGATTTCCGCGCCAGCGGCCAGTTTCTTCTGCCGCCTCTCAGCGCGTTTCCGGCAGCGGTCGACAAGATCGCCGATCTCGGCAGCGGTCATCTGGGTGAGGTCAATGCGCTTGTTGCCCGTGTCCTGCGACAGGGCGGGCAGCGGCGCTGCCAGCGAGACCATCACTGCCAGCGCCGTGGTCGATTTGAAAATTCCCGGTTTCATTGCGGTTCCTTCCTTGTTCCGGCACAGGGCCGTACGGGGGTAACCGCTGAGTGGCGGAAAAGTTTCCGCGCGTCCCGGCAAAAAAGAAGCCGCCCCGGAGGGGGCGGCTGAAATCTGGCCGTTTTCCGCCAGCGGCGTCCCGTTTCAGAGGCTTACGGGCGGAACCATGCCGACAATGTCATAGGTCTTGCGCAGGATCGGCGCGGTGATTTCGCGCGCACGCTCCGAACCGCGGGAGAGAATCTTGTCGATCTCGTCCTGGTTCTGCATCAGCCGAGCCATCTCGGTCGAGATCGGCGCCAGTTTCGACACCGCCAGGTCCGCCAGCATCGGCTTGAATTCCGAAAACTGCCTGCCGCCGACATCTGCCAGCACCTGTTCCACGGTCTGCTCGCTCAGGGCAGCGTAGATGTTGACCAGGTTGCGCGCTTCGGGGCGGCCTTCCAGGCCCTCGGCCTCGGACGGCAGTGCCTCGGGGTCGGTCTTGGCTTTGCGGATCTTCTTGGCGATGGCGTCGGCGTCATCGGTCAGGTTGATGCGGGAGGCGTCGGAGGCATCCGATTTCGACATCTTCTTGGAGCCGTCGCGCAAGCTCATGACACGGGTGGCCGCGCCTTCGATCACCGGTTCGGTTTCCGGGAAGAAATCAACACCAAAGTCGTGATTGAACTTGATAGCGATATCGCGGGTCAGCTCCAGGTGCTGCTTCTGGTCCTCGCCCACCGGCACATGGGTGGCGTGGTAGACCAGGATGTCCGCCGCCATCAGCGCCGGGTAGGCAAACAAACCCAGCGAGGCGTTCTGCTGGTTCTTGCCGGCCTTGTCCTTCCACTGGGTCATCCGCTGCATCCAGCCCATGCGGGCGACGCAGTTGAAGATCCACGCGAGCTGTGCGTGCTCGGGCACCTGGGACTGGTTGATCAGGATCGACTGCTCCGGGTCGATGCCCGCTGCGATGAAGCCCGCGCACAGCTCCCGGGTTGATTTCATCAGGTCCTTGGGATCCTGCCAGACGGTGATCGCGTGCAGATCGACCATGCAGTAGATGGTCTCAAAGTCCTGGCCCTGCATGTCGACAAAACGCTTCATCGCGCCGAGGTAATTGCCGAGGTGCAGGTTGCCCGTGGGCTGGATGCCCGAGAACACACGCGGGGTGAAGGCGGATTCGCTCATATGGGCGTAACTCCCGTCTGGAAATAGCAACCCCGGTGGCTTACCCATGGGGCCAGGATAGGTCAACAGGCGCGGGGGATTCCGTGCCGCAAGGAGCCCGGATGAGCAGCCAGCCCCACAATGCCCCCGTCAACCCTTTGCCCGCCGCCGTGGTGGCGCTGGTGCTGATCATCATGGGGATTGAGGCCGTGTTTTCGCTGGGCGCCCGCGGCATCCTGGGCGGGCCGGAGGCGATCGGCTGGCGGCTGGAGGCGATCCAGTCCTATGCGTTTTCCAGCGAGATCTTCTGGTGGATGCAGGAAAGCGGCCGCTGGCTGCCGGAGCATCTGAAGCGCTTTGTCTCCTACACCTTCGTGCATGGCGCCTTTACCCATGCGCTGTTTGTCTGCGTCTTCGTGCTGGCGATGGGCAAGATGGTGGGCGAGGTGATGGGCGATCTGGCGATGGTCATCATCTTTGTCCTGTCCGGCGCCGGCGGCGCGCTGGGTTATGCGCTGCTGATCAGCGGCGGCCAGCCCCTGATCGGCGGTTTCCCGGCGGTCTACGGGCTGATCGGGGCGTTCACCTTTCTGCTGTGGCGCTCGCTGGCCTCGGTCGGGGCGCAGCAGAGCCGGGCGTTTTCGCTGATTGCCTTCCTGATGGGGGCGCAGCTGCTGTTCGGGCTGCTGTTTGGCGGCCAGAAGGACTGGGTTGCGGATCTGAGCGGCTTTGCCACCGGATTCGGGCTGTCGTTTTTCCTGGCGCCGGGCGGCTGGGCCCGCATCCGAAACCGCATCCGCCACGATTGAAGCCACCACGATTGAGACGGCGCGCTCCCGCCCGCTGGTGAAGCCCCTTAGGGGGCATCACCAGCCGTTGGGCCGGGCCGCGCTGACGCGCGGCAGGAAGAGCTGCTGAGAAGCGCTTCAGGGGCAGGTTTGCCCTGAAGGCGCCATCGCTATTGTGTGATTGGCCAATCCCGCCTCAAGAGTGAACCGCGCGTGCCGCGCGGCGGCTATGCCGCTCTTGACCCGGGACTGGCCGGGAGGGTCAGCCTTGCTTCTTCAGCGGGCAGGTGTTCAGGCCGAGGATCTGGTAGAGCGGGCAGTAGCCCATCAGGCCGGTCAGCAGCGGCACCAGGCCGATCAGCCCCCACAGGGTTTGCGGGCCGGTGAAGACCAGCGACAGCAGGATCAGGCCGAGGATGATGCGCAGGGCGCGGTCGAGAGTGCCTTCGTTGCGGGGCATTGTTCTGTCCTTTCGAACTCACTTGCGGAATTGCGAGTCCTTTCTAGGCCAGTTGCGGAGCCCTGTCGGTGACAGTGTCACCAAAGCTCAGCTTTCATCCTGAGCCACCCGCTCCAGCCCGGTACGGTCGAGGATACGCAGGTGTCCGCGCTGTGTTTCCACCAAGCCAAGGCGGGCGAACTCGCGCAGGCGGCGGGTCACGAAGGCGCGGCCAGAAGCGGTTTCCGCGGCCAGCGCGTCATGGGTGATGCGGATCTCGCCGCTGGTCTGTGCCAGCCGCAGAAGCACCCGGGCGAGACGTGCATCAAAGCCGGTCAGGGCGACATCCTCGACCAGCTGCTCGTAGTCGGCAAAGCGGCGGGCAACGGCGGTCAGGACTTCGCTGCGGAATGCCCCGTCCTCCGACATCGCCTGGCGGAACGCCGCGTGCGGGATGATCTCGCCTTCCAGCGCGGTTTCCGCCACGCCTTCCGCTGCATAGGAGCGCCCGTCGGTGAGGCAGGCAAAGGTCTGCAGGCAGACATCGCCCGGGCCGACGCGGTAGAGCACGACTTCGCGGCCGTTGGCGGCTGTCAGTGTGACCTTGATGCGGCCGGCAGTGAGGCGGACAAAGCCGGGGCACTCCTGTCCCGGGCGGAACAGCACGGTGCCTGCGGCGCAGGAGAGGCGGCTCATGCCCGTTTCCGGCGGCTGAGGGCACTGCGGAATTCCGACAGGCGGAAGGCACCAAGGGCCTGACCTGCGGTGAAGTAGACCGCGCCGCCCAGCATCACCAGGCCAAGCAGGGACAGGTAGCGCCAGTAATCCAGCGTGAACAGCCAGCCCGCCGTTTCGGCCACGGCGTAAAGCACCGCGCCCATCACGGCAGAGGCCGCCAGGATGCGCCAGGCGCGGCGGCGGAAGCGGGCGTCGAACCGGGCTTCCTCCCCCATGCCGCGGGCGCCGAGCGCCAAGAGCGCCACCATGGCCCAGCCTGCAGCGGAGGCGGCAATGGCGGGGGCGATCCAGCCTAGAACCGGCTTGAGGCCAAAAGCCAGGGCAGCGTTCACCGCCATCGCTACCAGCGCATAACGGAACGGGGTTCTGGTGTTCTCGCGGGCGAAATAGAGCGGCTGCAGCACCTTTTGCAGCATGAAGGCCGGCAGGCCCGCGCCGTAGATGGCGACGGCGATGGCGATGGCGGCCACATCCTCCGGGCCGGTGGCGCCGCGCTCATAGAGGACCGAGACCAGCGGCAGCGGCACGGTGATGAAGGCAACCGCGGAGGGCACCGCCAGCAGCAGCGAGAACTCCCCGGCGCGCGACAGGGCGTCTTGCGAGCCTGCACCGTCGCCGGCCCGCAGGCGGCGCGACAGGGCGGGCAGCAGCACGATGCCGACGGCAATGCCCACGACCCCCAGCGGCAGTTGGTACAGGCGGTCGGCAATGAACAGCCAGCTGGCGGCCTTTTCGATGTCCGAGGCCACGTATTGCCCGACCACCAGGTTGATCTGGGTGACGCCCATGGCCAGCGCGGCGGGCACGGCAATCCGGACCAGATCGCGCATCTCGCTGTTCCAGCGGGGCAGGCCGGGACGCAGGGAGATGCCTGCCCTGCCGGCGGCTGCCCAGACCAACGCCAGCTGGGCAACCCCGGCCACCGGGATGGTCCAGACCAGCCAGGTGATCACCTCGCCGCCCAAGAGCGCGCCTGCAGTCATGGCAGAGCAGGCAAAGATGTTGAGGAGAACCGGCGCAGCAGCGGCGGCTGCAAAGCGTCCGGTGGCGTTCAGCACCCCGGAAAACAGCGCCGCGAGCGACATGAACAGGATGTAGGGAAAGACGATATGGCCGTATCCCACCGCCAGATCGAACCGTGCATCCCCGACAAAGCCGCCGGCCGTCAGCCAGACCAGCCCCGGCATGAACACCATGCCCAGGCCCACCAGCGCCAGCACCGCGGCGGCCAGCAGGTTGAAGGCCTGCTGGGCATAGGCCCCCGCGTCTTCGCCAGCCTCGTAGCGTTTGGCAAAGGCGGGGACAAAGGCCGCGTTGAAGGCGCCTTCGGCAAAGAACCGGCGGAACATGTTGGGCAGGCGGAAAGCGACGATAAAGGCATCCAGCACCGGCCCCGGGCCGATGAAGGCCGCGATCAGGATTTCGCGCGCAAAGCCGAGCACACGGCTGGCCAGCGTCCAGAACCCGACGGTCAGGAACCCCGAAAGCAATCTGATTGGCTTCATATATCCGCCCGCTTTGCGCCCTCGGCAATCGCCTCGCGCAGCTTCTTCTCCAGCGTCCGCTGTTTGGACTCCGAATAGTATTTCAAGCCGAACATGTCCTTGACATAGAAGGCATCCACCACCTGCTCGCCATATGTCGCAATCACCGCATTGGCAATATAGACATTGGCGGAGGCCAGGGCGCGTGCCAGGTCATACAGCAGGCCGGGCCGGTCGCGGGTGTCGACCTCGATGATGGTGTAGATCTCCGAGCCCTCGTTGTCGAAGGTGATGTGGGTCGGCACCTTGAAGGCGCGCTCGCGCTTCTTGATCTTGTCGCGGGATTTCAGCGCCTCGCGGGCGATCACCTCGCCCTTGAGCGTCTTCTCGATCATCTGCTTGAGCCGGTGCAGGCGCATCGGGTCAAAGGGATGGCCCTCGCTGTCCTGGATCCAGAACGCGTCCGTCACATAGCCGTCTTTGGTGGTGTAGGAGCGTGCATCCACCACATTGGCCCCGACCAGTGCCAGCGCGCCGACGATGCGGGCAAAGATGCCGGGGTGATCCTCCATCACGAAGCAGGCGCGGGTGGCGTCGCGGTCCACGTCAGGGTAGAGCCGGATCATCACTTCGCCGGGGTCGCCCTTGGCGGTGTAGTCGCGCAGCATCTCGGCAAAATCCACATGCGCGGTGACATGCAGCCCGTGCCAGTAGGGCGGGTAGTGGCGGGCGGTCTCGGTCTTGAGGTCAGCCTTGGACCAGTCCGGCAGCGCCTTGCGCAGCGCTTTCTTGGCCGAGGCGCCGCGGTGCTCGCGGTTCAGCGCCTCCATGCCGCCTTCGAGCGCGGCGCGGGTCTGGCCGTAGAGCGCGCGCAGCAGCGCCGCTTTCCAGTTGTTCCAGGTGTCCGGTCCGACGCCGCGGATATCGCAGACGGTGAGCAGCAAGAGCAGGTCCAGCCGCTTGACGGTCTGCACCGCCTTGGCGAAATCGCGCACCGTGCGCGGGTCGGCGATGTCGCGTTTCTGGGCCATGTCCGACATCAAGAGGTGATAGCGCACCAGCCATTCCACGGTTTCGCATTCCGAGGGTTTCAGCCCCAGCCGGGGCGCCACCTTGCGGGCGATCTGGGCGCCCAGGATTGAATGGTCCTGAGGCCGGCCCTTGCCGATGTCATGCAGAAGCATCGCCACCATCAGCACCTTGCGGTTCAAACCCTTGCGCAGCACCTCCGAGGAAAGCGGCAGCTCATCCTCCAGCTCGCCGCGCTCCAGTGCGGCGAAATTGGCGATCACCTGGATGGTGTGCTCGTCCACCGTGTAGGAGTGGTACATGTTGAACTGCATCATCGCCACGATCGGCTCGAACTCGGGCAGGAAGGCGGACAGCACCCCCAGTTCGTTCATCCGCCGCAACGCGCGTTCCGGGTTGCCGTGCTTGAGCAGCAGGTCGAGGAAGAGTTTCCGCGTCTCCTTGTCGTTACGCATGCTGTCGTCGATCAGGTGCAGGTTGGCAGTCACCAGCCGCATCGCGTCCGGATGGATCAGCATGCCGGTGCGCAGCGCTTCCTCGAACAGCCGCAGCAGGTTGACCTTGTCCTGCAGAAACGCGTCGGGGTCGACAACATCCAGGCGGTTGTGCACCACCCGGTAGCCGGGCTTGATCCGAGGGCGTCGGCGGAAGATCCGCTCCAGCAGCGGTGCGCCCTTCTGGTGGGTGGCTTCCAGCTTGGTCAGGAAAATCCGGGTGAGGTCGCCGACGCGGGTGGCGTGGCGGAAGTAGTCTTGCATGAACAGCTCGACGCCGCGGCGGCCGGCCCGGTCCTCGTAGCCCATGCGCGCGGCCACTTCGACCTGCATGTCAAAGGTCAGCTGCTCGGTGGCGCGGCCGGTGGCCAGATGCAGATGCGAGCGCACCGCCCACAGGAAGGAGGCCGCCTTGGCAAACAGTTCCATTTCCTCGGGGTGGAACAGGCCCAGGGGCACCAGGTCTTCGGCGTCCTTGACCTGGTAGAGGTATTTGGCGATCCAGAACAGCGACTGCAGGTCGCGCAGGCCCCCCTTGCCCTCTTTCACGTTGGGCTCAACCACATAGCGCTGGCCCTGTTTAAGGTGGCGCGCGTCGCGCTCGGCCAGCTTGGCTTCGATGAACTGCTCGGCATCCTTCGAGAACAGCTCTGCCCGCAGCCGCTTGTCCAGCTCCTTGGCCAGCGGTGCATGGCCGGCCAGAAACCGGTGCTCCAGCATCGCGGTGCGGATGGTGTAATCCTCGCCGCCCAGGCGGATGCAATCCTTGATGGTGCGGCTGGCGTGGCCCACCTTCAGCCGCAGGTCCCACAGGATGTAGAGCATGGATTCGATCACGCTCTCGGCCCAGGCGGTGATCTTGTAGGGGGTCAGGAACAGCAGGTCGACGTCCGAGGCCGGCGCCATTTCGCCCCGGCCGTAGCCGCCCACCGCCATCACCGCGATGCGCTCGCCGCGGGTCGGATTGGCAAGCGGGTGCAGCAGGCCGCTGGCCACATGCAATGCGGTGGTGACCAGCCCGTCGGTGAGGAAGGTATAGGAGCGGGTCAGCTCGCGCGCGGCAAAGGGTTTGGCGGCAAAGGCCTCGGCAATGACCGCGCGCCCGGCCTTGTTGGCCGCGCGCAGGATCTTCACCGTCTCGCCGCGCAGCTCTGCTGGACGGGTGTCCGCTGCCAAAGCTTCGATCTGTGCACGGACGGCCGCGGCATCAAAGATCTCCGCGGGCTCGCAAATCAGCGGCCCCAGCGGTTCGGGAAAACCGTTGGCAGTGTGCCGCGCGGAGCCGGCAGAGGCTTCAGAAACCTGCGCCGGCGAAGCTGCTTGGGGCTGGGTCAATGATCACGACCTTCTGTTCTTGGATGGTGGCAACTGCAAGGCCGCGCTCATTGGTGCCGTCCGGCAGCAGGCGGAAGATGCCGCCGGCCCCCTGGAACCCGGCCCCCTGGGTCAGCGCCGCGCCGGTCAGGGCGTCGGATTTGCCCGCTGCAACCAGCGCGCCGATGGCGGCAATGCCGTCATAGGCCAGGCTGCCGATCGAATGCGGCGCTGCGCCGTAGCTGGCCTGGTAGCGGGCGCTGAACTGCTGCACCTTGCCCTGGTCCGGCAAGGCGAACCAGCCGCCTTGCACACCGGGCAGGGTCAGGGTTTGCGGCGGGATGTCCCAGCGGGTCAGACCGATATACTGTGTCACCGCCGGATCGACGCCGGCTTCGGGCATCAGCTGCGCCAGCAGCGGCAGCGCGCCTGCGGTGGTCGAGGTCAGGAAGACCGCATCCGCGCCCGCCGCTTCGCTGCGGATGGTGGGGATGGCATTGATCACGCCCTGCTGAGACAGCTCATAGCCGACACTGCCCGCGATATTGGCGCCGGTCTGGCTGGCGGCGCGCTGGATGGCCGCCCGGCCTGCGGTGCCGGCCGCATCATTGCCGCCGACAATCAGGATGCTGCGCTTGCCGTTGCGGGCCGCAAAGCTGGTCAGCCTGCGGGCGGTGTTGTCAAAGGTCGGCCCCAGGATGAAGACATTGCCGCCGGCGATCGCCGGGTTGTTGGAGAAGGCCAGAACGTTCACGCCGCGCTGGCGGGCGGCGATGCCCGCCGCATTGGCGGCCTCGGCATAGACCGGCCCCAGAATCACACGGGCACCGTCATCCAGCGCTTGCTGCGCGGCGTCGGAGGCGACTTCGGGGCTGCCCGCGGTGTCATAGACCCGCAAGTCGATCTGCGCCCCCTGCAGGTCGCCGATTGCCATCCGGGCCGCATTCTCAAGGCTCTGGGCCAGCACCCGGTCGCCCTGCTGGGCCGAGCCGCGCGGCACCAGAAGTGCCACCGGCACCGGCTTGGAGGTGTTGATGGTTGGGCCGGTGCCGATGGCAACCGGATCACAGGCCGTCAGGGCAATGGCGGAAAGTGCCGCGGCGGCTGTCAATGCCGCCTTGCGGGCCCGTTTGAAAACAGCAAACATAATGGCTTGAAACTCCGTTCTCCCGGCGTGGTTGCGCCGCGTGGGTTTAAAGACGGATCATAAACGACCAAAAAGGCGGGTCCAGCGTTGAATCACCAGAATGTCATATTGTCCCCCGGGCTTTACTTTGTTGCCACGCCGATCGGCACCGCCCGTGACATTACCCTGCGTGCGTTGGATGTGCTGGCCTCGGCGGATGTGCTTGCGGCCGAGGATACACGCTCGCTGCGCAAGCTGTTGGAAATACATGGCGTGCCGCTGGGCGGGCGGCGGATCATCGCCTACCACGACCACAGCGGCACCGGTGCGCGGTCGAAACTGCTGGAGGCGCTGGCGGAAGGAAAGTCGGTTGCCTATGCCTCCGAGGCAGGGATGCCGCTGATTGCCGACCCGGGCTTTGACCTCAGCCGCGCGGCTGCGGAGGCCGGGCACACGGTTACTTGCGCGCCCGGCGCCTCGGCGGCGGCAACGGCGCTGACACTGGCGGGGCTGCCGACGGATGCGTTCTTTTTCGCCGGTTTCCTGCCCAATGCGTCCAGCGCCCGCCGCAAGCGGCTGGAGGAACTGCGGGAGATCCCCGGCACGCTGATTTTCTATGAATCGCCCAAGCGCGTTGCAGCCTCGGTTGCCGACATGGCCGCAGTTCTGGGCAACCGCCCGGCGGCGCTGTGCCGCGAGCTCACCAAGAAGTTCGAGGAAGTGCGCCGTGCGCCGCTGGCGGATCTGGCCGCGGGTCTGGAAGACAACCCGGTCAAGGGCGAGATCGTGCTGCTGGTCGACCGTGCTCAGGAAGCGGAAGTGAGCGAAGGGGATCTGGAAAGCGACCTGCAGGCGGCCTTGCAGGGCAATTCTGTCAAGGATGCCGCCGGGATCGTTGCCGAGATGCACGGGCTGCCCCGGCGCAAGGTGTATCAGCTGGCGCTGCAGCTGGCGAAGGGCGGCTAGGCCGTGTCCCGCGCGCGCCAGCACCGCGGCAGCCGCGCCCATCTGGCAGGCGAGGCGGCGGAGGAGATCGTGGCGCGCCACTACGAGAACCGCGGCTATACCGTGGCGGAGCGCCGCTGGCGCGGGCAGGGCGGCGAGATCGACCTGATCCTGCAGGGGGCAGACGGGCTGGTGTTTGTCGAAGTGAAGCACAGCGCCACCAGCGCAGCAGCAGCCTTGCGCATCACCCCACGGCAGGCGGAGCGCATCTATGCCAGCGCCGGCCAGTATCTTGAGAACGAACCGCAGGGCCAGCTGACGCCGGTGCGCTTTGACGCGGCGCTGGTCGACGGAACCGGCGCCGTGGAAATCATCGAAAACGCTTTCGGGATGGACTGAACCGCGCCTGACCCATTGAACCCCGGGGCAGGGTGGGCCATGTATTTGGCCAGTTTACAAGGGATACTGCCATGAAGATCGCCTTTCAGATGGACCCTGTCATGGGCGTGGACATCAATGCGGACAGCAGCTTCCGCCTGGCCGAAGAGGCGCAGGCACGCGGGCATGAGCTGTTTTTCTACACCCCGGACCACTTGGCCTATCAGGAGGGCCGCGTCACCGCCCGCGGTCAGGACATGACGGTGCAGCGCATTGCGGGCGAGCCGGCGGTTCTGGGACCCGTGCGCGAGGTGGACCTGGGCACTTTTGACGTGGTCTGGCTGCGCCAGGACCCGCCGTTTGACATGCATTACATCACCTCGACCCATCTGCTGGACCGGCTGAAGGGGCAAACGCTGGTGGTGAACGATCCCTTCTGGGTGCGTAACTACCCGGAAAAGCTTCTGGTGCTGGACTTTCCGGAACTGACCCCGCCGACGGCAATTGCCCGCGATCTGGTGACCATCAAGGCATTCAAGGAAAAGCACGGAGACATCATCCTCAAGCCGCTTTACGGCAACGGCGGGGCCGGGGTGTTCCGGCTCGATTACGGCGACCGCAACCTGACTGCCCTGCACGAGCTGTTCACCGGCTTCAGCCGCGAGCCGCTGATCGTGCAGAAGTTCCTGCCCGACGTCAGCAAGGGCGACAAACGGATCATTCTTGTCGATGGCGAGGCTGTGGGCGCAATCAACCGGGTGCCCGCCGCCGGCGAGACCCGGTCGAACATGCATGCGGGCGGGCGGCCTGAGAAGATCGGTCTGACGGAGCGGGACGAGGAAATCTGCGCCGCCATCGGGCCGCTGTTGCGCGAGAAGGGCCAGATTTTTGTCGGCATCGACGTGATCGGCGACTACCTGACCGAGATCAACGTGACCTCGCCCACCGGCATTCAGGAGCTGGAGCGGTTTGACGGGGTGAACATCGCAGAGAAGGTCTGGCAGGCGATCGAAGCCAAGATCCGCTGATGAGCTGGCAGCGCCGGGCCATCAATGCGTGGATGCGCTATGGCATGAAACCGGTGCTGCAGGTGACCAGCAGCCCGCAGCTGGCGCGCAGGGTCTTCGAGCTTGCGGCGCCGCTGTTCTGCCCGGCGCTGCCCTTTACCCGGGTGCTGCGGCGGCCTGCTCCGGTGCCGCTGTACCTGGTGTCTGCCGGTCAGACCCGCAGCAGGCAGATCATTCTGTTCCTGCATGGCGGAGCCTTTCTGGCCGGCAGCGCCCGTGCCTATCAGGGAATGCTGTCCCGTCTGTCCTATGCTTCCGGGTTGGAAATAGCGGTGCCCGACTACCGGCTGCTGCAGGAGGCTCCGTTTCCGGCCGCATACGACGATGCCATGGCGGCCTGGCAGTCTCTGCGCGGCATGGGTTATGCGGCGGGTGATATCCTGCTGGCGGGCGACAGTGCCGGGGGCGGGCTGGCGCTGGCGCTGCTTGGCGGGCTGCTGGCCGAGGGGGAACGCCCGGCGGGCCTGATTGCCTTTTCCCCCTGGTGCGATCTGACGCTGAGCGGCGCAAGTATACAGGCCAACCAGGCGAAGGATGTGCTGATCCCGACGGGGCGGATGAAAGAAGTTGTGGAGCAGTATCTGGCGGGGGCAGACCCCGCGGATGCCCGGGCGTCTCCCTTATTCGCTGATTATCCCGATCCGCCGCCGGTACTGATCCAGGCAGGCGATGTTGAAGTGCTGCTGTCGGATTCGCAGCGCATGGCAGAACGGCTGCAGGCGGCGGGCGGGTCAGTGCGCCTGAGTCTGTGGCGCGGTGTGCCGCATGTCTGGCAATTCATGGCCGGACATCTGCCGGAAGGGCAGGAAGCGCTGGAAGAGGCGGCAGCCTTTGCGGTGTCGGCCCTGGACGGCGGCTCAGCGGGATGAGGGCAGCCGGAAGCTGAGTGCCTCGGCGAAGTGCTGTCGCTGCACCCGCTCTTCACAGGCCAGGTCGGCGATGGTGCGGGCCACCCGCAGCACCCGGTGATAGCCGCGCGCGCTGAGGCCGAACCGCTCCGCGGCGCGGACCAGCAGGGCGCGGCTTTCGGCATCCGGGGCCGCGATCTCCTCCAGCAGGCGGCCCTCGGCATCGGCGTTCTGGCGCAGGCCGGGATGGTCCCGGAACCGCGCCGATTGCACCTCACGGGCGATGGCCACCCGTTGCGCCACCTCGGCAGAGCCTTCGGCGCTGGGCGGCAGCTCCAGATCGGCGACATCCACCGGCGGCACGTCCAAGTGCAGGTCGAAGCGGTCCAGCAGCGGGCCGGAGATCCGGCCCAGGTAATCCGCGCCGCAGACGGGCGCGCGGGAGCAGGCGCGGTTGGCATCGGCCAGATAGCCGCATTTGCAGGGGTTGGCGGCAGCCACCAGCATGAACCGGCTGGGGTATTTCACATGGGCATTGGCGCGCGCCACCATCACCTCGCCGGTCTCCAGCGGCTGGCGCAGGGTTTCCAGCACGGAACGGCCGAACTCCGGCAATTCGTCCAGGAACAGGACGCCGTTATGGGCCAGGCTGATCTCGCCGGGCTGGGCGCGCCGCCCGCCGCCCGCAATCGCCGCCATCGAAGCAGTATGGTGCGGCTCGCGAAAAGGGCGGGCGCGGCTGATGCCGCCGTCGTCGATCAGCCCGCACAAGGAATGGATCATCGAGGTTTCCAGCGCCTCCGAAGGCGACAATGGCGGCAGGATCGAGGGCAGCCGCGCCGCCAGCATGGATTTGCCGGAGCCGGGCGGGCCGATCATCAGCATGTGATGGCGCCCGGCAGCAGCGATTTCCAGCGCCCGCTTAGCCGTTTCCTGGCCCTTCACGTCGCGCAGATCCTTGCCGCCCAGGCCGCTGACGGCCTCCCCGGGCGCGGAAGGTTCAATGCGGCGCTGGCCGGTGTAATGCTGCACCACCTCCGTCAGCGTGGCGGCGCCGATCACCTGTGCGGCATCGACCCAGGCGGCCTCCGGCCCGGAAGATTTCGGGCAGAGCAGCATCCGGCCTTCCTCCGCCGCGGTCACGGCGGCAGGCAGGGCCCCGGCCACGGGCATCAGTTGGCCGTCCAGCGACAGCTCACCCAGGGCGATGGTCTCCTCAGCCTTTTCCGCCGGGATGATGCCGATGGCAGCCAGCAGCGCCAGCGCAATCGGCAGGTCGAAGTGGCTGCCTTCCTTGGGCAGATCGGCGGGGGACAGGTTGATGGTGATCCGGCGCGAGGGCAAGGCGATGGACATCGCCGCAAATGCCGCCCGCACCCGCTCGCGCGCCTCGGACACCGCCTTGTCCGGCAAACCGACGACCGAGAAGGCGGGCAGGCCCGGGGCGACGGCGCATTGCACCTCGACCAGCCGGGCCTCGACCCCTTGAAAGGCAACTGTGTAGGAACGTGCGGTCATCTCTCCCAACCCTCCTGGTTCAGGGAGAAATGCTTGGCAATCGTGGTTTCCGAGTCGTTAACGCGAAGGGCTGCGGGAGGCGAATTCACGCAGAATTCGCGCTCCTTCCAGGTTCAGTCCAGCGACCAGGGGCGCCGGGGCAGATCTATCGCGTAAGGTTCAGGATCATAGCTGACCTCATGGGCCTGCTCCTGCCAGCGCAGGACTGCGGGATCGGACAGCAGCAGGCTGCAATAGGTCCGGGTTTCTGCCAAAACCGGCAGGCCGTAGCCGACGATCCGGGCTGCCACCGGGGTGTAGAACACATCCGCCAGCGAATATTCCCCGAACAGATAGCCGCCACTGTGGCCGGAGACCTTGCGGGCGTGGGCGAACAGGGTTTCTATCCGGTGCAGATCCGCCTTCACCGCCTTGGAGACCTCAAACCCGTCGTACACATGGGCCAGCTGCATCGGGCATTCGCCGCGCAGCGCGCCAAAGCCCGCGGCCATTTCCGCGCAGAGCCAGCGCGCCGTGGCACGCTGCTCCGGGCCGGACGGCCACAAGCCTGCCTCCGGGTGCCGTTCTGCCAAGGTCTCGGCAATGGCAAGGCTTTCGCCGACCACCGTGCCCTCGGGTGTGCGCAGGGCGGGCACCAGCCGCGCCGGGGCCAGATGCGCCATGTCATCCGCCATGGTTCCGGAATACAGCCCCACCATATGCACAGTGTGGGGCAGGGAAAATTTTTCGAGCATGAGCCAGCCGCGCAAGGACCAGCTGGAGAACATGCGGTCGCCAATATAGAGTTCATAAGCCATGCCAGGAGGCTAGCGCTTGGCGGCGTATCGCGAAATGGAATGTTTGTGATGGTATCCGTCACGGAAGGTGATTGATCGCACCTGTCCGCCACCCGTCGGGGCCATGGGATACTTCGCTGACCGACAAGTTGTCGATGCGGTGGGCAAAGGCCTCTTCCGCGGTCAGCAGTTCCGCCCGCTGGATCTGGGTCAGGATCTGGCCGAAATGGCCCACCACGATCAGGTCGCGGCCCCGATGCGCGGCAATCAGCCCGTCAATCGCCGCGTTCACCCGGTTGCAGACCTGGTGCCAGCTTTCACCGCCCGGCGGGGTCACATCCCCTGGGGTTTCCCAGTAGGCGCGGATGCGCTCCGGGTCCTCGGCGTCCACCTCGGCCCAGGTCCGCAGCTCCCAGGCGCCAAAGTGGATTTCGCGCAGGGCCTGAATATGGGGCAGGCGCTGCCGGCGTCCCTGAATAGCGGTGGCGGTCTCTGCCGCGCGGGACAGGTCCGAGGACACGACCAGCGCGTCTGCGGGCAGATAGTCCGACAGGCGCGCCAGCGCCACCGAATCGGACAGATCGGCGGGCAGGTCCGACCAGCCGACCATGGACTTGGCGTGGGTTGGCCCGTGCCGGATCAGGAACAGCCGGGTGATCATATGGCCCCCTTCAGCACCAGCGGCAGGCCCGCGGTCACTTGCACGACGGTGTCCGCCCGCGCTGCCAGCGCGATATTGAGCCGGCCCTGCGCCTCGCGGAAGCGGCGGGCGAGCTTGTTCTCGGGCACGATGCCAAGGCCGGTTTCGTTGGAAACGATTACCAGGTCGGCCTGGCAATGCTCCACTGCCGCCAGCAGCCCGTCCTGAGCAGCCTCCAGGTCATGATCGGCCAGCAGGTGGTTGGTCAGCCACATGGTGGCGCAGTCCATCAGGCAGATCTGGCCCGGCTCCAGCGCGCCAAGAACCCGATCCGCCGTTTCCGGCTCCTCAACAGTTCTCCAGTCCGGGCCTCTTTGTTCGAGATGCCGGGACACTTTTTCGCGCATTTCGCTGTCAAAAATTTGCGCAGTCGCCCAGTAAACCCTGCTTTTCCCGGAGTTTATGCAAAGCTGCTCGGCAAAGGCGGACTTCCCCGAGGCGGCGCCCCCCAGAATAAAAGTTACATTTGCAGGCATTCTTTGCTAACCTGTAAGTACGAAGCCGTTCCTGTGGGTAACCGCAGGGCCCGGTGAAGACAAGAGACCGCAGCGTCCCGGGGTTCCACAGTTTTTGTCCGGGACAGGCTGCGCAGGGGCCAAATTACAATTTCACTTTTCCAGTTTTGGCCCGTGGATGTGCCGAAAGTCGTATCCAGTGCGCCGCTGCTGTTGGCCGAATTAAGAACCGGGCCCCAATTGTTCCATGCGCGTCCCCAGACGGCAGTTTGTTAATTAGTTTCCGGGGGGAAATCACATGGCACTAGATCATACAATCGAAAACCCATTGCCGAGACAGGCGATGAAGGCGGAGCTTTTGGACGCCGAAACCGAGCGGCGGCTGGCCTATGCCTGGCGCGATGACCGCGATGTCAAATCGCTGCACCGGCTCATTAATGCCTATATGCGCCTGGCCATTTCCATGGCGGCCAAGTTCAAACGGTACGGGGCGCCGATGAACGACCTGATCCAGGAGGCAGGCCTGGGCCTGATGAAGGCGGCCGACAAGTTCGACCCGGACCGCGGGGTGCGATTCTCGACCTATGCGGTCTGGTGGATCAAGGCATCGATCCAGGACTACGTGATGCGCAACTGGTCGATGGTGCGCACCGGCTCGACCTCGTCGCAGAAATCACTGTTCTTCAACATGCGCCGGGTGCAGGCGCAGCTGGAACGTGAGGCGCGGTCCTCGGGCGTGCGTCTGGACCAGCATCAGCTGCATCAGAAGATCGCCACCGAGATCGGTGTGCCGCTGCGCGATGTGGAAATGATGGAGGGGCGCCTGTCCGGTGCCGACTTCTCGCTCAACGCGGTGCAATCCACCGACGAAGAAGGCCGCGAGTGGATCGACGCGCTGGAGGATGATGCCTCGCAGGCCGAAGAGCTGGTGCAGGAGCGGCACGACCGCCGCCAGCTGCGCAAGTGGCTGGTGACGGCGCTGCAGGCGCTCAATGACCGTGAGCGCTTTATCATCACCGAGCGCAAGCTGCGCGAGCGGCCGCGCACACTGGAAAGCCTCGGCACCGAGCTGGGCCTCTCCAAGGAGCGGGTGCGCCAGCTGGAGGCTGGAGCGTTCCAGAAGATGCGCAAGAGCCTTGAAAGCCAATCGCGCGAGGTGCACAGACTGCTTTCATGAGAAAGCGGTTTAAAATCCTGAAAACACTGGCACGCGCCGCCGTTCTGGCGGCGCTTTGCTTGTCCGCAGCCCGCGCCGGTGATCTGCCCGCCGCGGCTGAATTGCTGCGCGGGGCGGATGTGGCGGTTCTCGGCGAGGTGCATGACAACGCGGTTCATCACCAGCGGCAGGCTGCGCTGCTGGCGGAACTGCAGCCCAAGGCGGTGGTCTGGGAGATGATCACGGCGGAGCAAGCGGCTAATCTGGATCCGGAAATGCTGTCGGATGCGGAGCGGCTGGCGGAAGCTTTGGACTGGGCGGGGTCCGGCTGGCCGGAGTTTTCCCTGTACGCACCGGTCTTTGCTGCCGCTCAGGGCGCCCGGCAGTACGGCGCGCTGGTGCCGCGGGCGGAGGCCGCACGGGCGCTGGAGCAAGGTGTGGCTGCCTATTTCGGTGCTGAGGCCGCCGCGCGTTTTGGCCTGGATCAGCCGCTGCCGGACGCTGAGCAGGCAGCGCGCGAGGCGGATCAGCTGGCCAATCACTGCAATGCGATGCCGACAGAAATGCTGCCGGTTCTGGTGGAGTTACAGCGCCTGCGCGACGCGGCTTTGGCTACTGCTGCGGACTCGGCGCTGGCGGAGACTGGCGGCCCGGTGGCAGTGATCACCGGCAATGGCCACGCCCGCACCGACCGCGGGCTGACGGTGTACCTGGCCAAGGCCCGCCCAAAGGCCCGGATCCGCAGCCTGGGCCAGTCGGAGGACGGGCAGATCAGCGGATCTTTCGATCTGGTGCTGGATGCTCCGGCGGCAGATCGGCCCGATCCCTGTCTGGTGTTTCAGAAAAGCAACTGAGGAAATCTGCGCAAGCAGCCGGCAGGGCGTCTGTCCCGGCCCGCGCCGTGCGCAGCACGGCGCCCGGCCCAACACCGCCAAGGGCAGGGGCCGCGGGCCCGTGCCGCGCGGGGGCGGGAGCCTTTGTGCGGGCGCTTGCGCTTGGGGGTGCAGCCGGGAAAACCGTTTCACACTTCCGCTGCGGCGCAGTACAGTCGCCTCAAACCGGGCGAGGGTGCGCAAATGCTGGCTGGCAAACATATTCTTCTGATCATCGGCGGCGGTATCGCCGCCTACAAGTCGTTGGAACTGATCCGCCGCCTGCAGGACCAGGGTGCACGGGTGACGCCGGTGCTGACCAAGTCCGGCGCAGAATTTGTCACTCCCCTGTCGGTCTCGGCGCTGGCCGGAACGCCGGTGCATCAGGAGCTGTTCGACCTGACGGCAGAGGCTGAGATGGGCCACATCCAATTGTCGCGCAGCGCCGATCTGCTGGTGGTGGCGCCGGCAACGGCGGATCTGATGGCGAAGATGGCGCAGGGGCACGCAAATGACCTCGCTTCGACGCTGCTGTTGGCCACCGACACGCCAGTGCTGCTGGCGCCGGCGATGAACGTGCGCATGTGGGACCACCCCGCCACCCGGCGCAACCTTGAGACCTTGAAAGCGGATGGCGTGTCCCTTGTGGGCCCCAACGAAGGCGGCATGGCCTGCGGCGAATTCGGCCCCGGCCGGATGGCGGAGCCGGACGAGATCCTGGCCGCCATCGCCGCCAGGCTCGCGGACGGGCCCCTGAAGGGCAAGCGCATCCTGGTGACCTCCGGCCCGACGCATGAGCCGATCGACCCGGTGCGCTATATCGCCAACCGCTCCTCCGGGGCGCAGGGGGCGGCGGTGGCCCGTGCTCTGCGGGACCAGGGCGCGGAAGTGGTGTTCATCACGGGCCCGGCAGCGGTCCGGCCCCCCGAGGAGGTGCAGGTGGTGCCGGTGGAAAGCGCCCGCGAAATGGAAGCCGCGGTGCAGGCGGCGCTGCCCGCCGATGCCGGGGTCTTTGCCGCCGCGGTGGCGGACTGGCGGGTGGCCAGCGCCTCTGACCGCAAGCTGAAGAAGTCCAAGGACGGGCTGCCGGTTCTGGAGTTCGCGGAGAACCCCGACATTCTGAAAACCGTCTCGCAGATGAAGACTGGCCGCCCGCCTCTGGTCGTCGGCTTTGCTGCCGAGACCAACGACGTCGTCGAGAACGCCACTGCCAAGCGCAAGCGCAAGGGCTGTGATTGGATCGTGGCCAATGATGTCTCGCCTGCAACCGGCATCATGGGCGGCAGCGAAAACGCGGTGATCCTGATCTCCGATGACGGTGCCGAGGAGTGGCCGCGCATGGGCAAGGATGAGGTCGCGCGCAAGCTGGCAGAGCGGATTGCTGCGGCGCTGGCCGGGTGATTTTGAGTATTTAGGCAAAGAAGAAGCAGGGGCGCTGTGATGGTGACTATCCGTGTGATCCACGATGAGGGGGCAGACCGGGATGTGCCGCTGCCGTCGTATGAAACCGCCGGTGCCGCCGGCGCCGATGTGCGCGCCAACCTGCCGGACCGAGGTTGCCTGGTGCTGCAGCCGGGGGAGCGGGCTCTGGTGCCCACCGGGCTGCGCATTGAGATCCCCTCAGGCTATGAGGTGCAGATCCGGCCGCGCTCCGGGCTGGCGCTGAAACACGGCATCACCTTGCCCAACACGCCAGGCACCATCGATAGCGACTACCGCGGTCCCTTGGGGGTGATCCTGATGAATGCGGGGCAGGAGGCATTTCAGATCGCGCATGGCGACCGCATTGCGCAAATGGTGGTGGCGCCGGTCCTGCAAGCGCGGTTTGAACTGGCGGATGCGCTGTCCGGAACGGCCCGCGGGGCGGGCGGCTTTGGCTCCACCGGGCAGGCCTGATGCTGCGGATCCTGATTCTGGCAGCGCTGATCTGGTGGGGCGGGCGCTTCCTTGGCCTGCCGCGCAACCTGCGCCTTGGGCTGCTGGCAGTGCTGTTTGCCGCCGTGCTGGCCGTGCAGCTGACGCTGCCGGCCGGGCATCCATTGCGGGAAGGGACTGGCGGTTCGGTGGCGCCCTGGCTGATGCTGGGCGGCTTTGCCCTTGTGGCCGGCTTTTATGCGCGTATCGTGGCCGCCCTGAAAGCCCGCGCCCAGCCTCAGGATACGCAGATGACCCAGCCCGCCGGCACCTTCACCGAAAGCGAACTCGACCGCTATGCCCGCCATATTGTTTTGCGTGAGCTGGGCGGGCCTGGACAGAAGAAGCTGAAAACTGCCAAGGTGCTGGTGATCGGCGCGGGCGGTCTCGGCGCGCCTGCGCTGCAGTATCTGGCCGCCGCGGGCGTTGGCACCATCGGGGTGATTGACGACGATTTGGTCGACAATGCCAATCTGCAGCGCCAGGTGATCCACCGCGACAAGGATATCGGCACGCCCAAGGTGTTCTCCGCTCAGGCCGCGATGGAGGCGCAGAACCCCTATGTGGAAGTGCGCCCGTACAACCGCCGCCTGACGGACGAGATCGCGGAGGAGCTATTTGCGGAGTATGATCTGATCCTCGACGGCACCGATAACTTTGACTCCCGCTACCTGGCGAACCGCACCGCCGTGGCGCTGGGCAAGCCGCTGATCTCCGGTGCGCTGTCGCAGTGGGAGGGTCAGCTGAGCGTCTTTCACCCGGCCAAAGGCGGGCCCTGCTATCAGTGCATCTTCCCCGAGGCCCCGGCGCCGGGCCTGGCGCCAAGCTGCTCCGAGGCCGGGGTCATCGGCCCGCTGCCGGGCGTGGTCGGGTCGATGATGGCGGTGGAGGCGGTCAAGCAGATCACCGGAGCCGGAGCCGTCCTGCGGGGTGAAATGCTGATCTATGACGGGCTCTACGGCGAGACCCGCAAGATCAGGCTGTCCCAGCGGGACGAGTGCCCGGCCTGCGGCGGCACGCCAGCAAGCTGATCCTTTCCCGTGAATGAAGCCTATTACATTGCGCTGCTGTGCGGCGCCCTGTTCGGCGGCCAGCCGGAGACGGTGCGTGAGTTCACCTATCCCGGCGGCGCGGCGTCGATCCGGACCGATTGCGAGAACGCAAACCGGGTCATCGAGTTCGGCCTCGACAAGCGCAGCAGCCTGGACAGTATTCAGCAGGCGCTGTTTGCGGCTGAAATCACCGGCAAGGAGCCGGTGGTCGCTCTGATTGACACCGACGGTGCAATGGGCCGGTACGAGTGGCGCATTGCCCGTGCGGCCAATGTGGCCGGGGTTCCGATCCGGATCATTCCGGCGGCGCTGGCGGACGGCCTGGGGGCTGGCGGCTGAACGGCCCATGCCCGCAATCCGGGCAGGTATGGGCGCGGCTTCTCAGCCCGATTGCAGCCCTCTGGCTTTCCCGCTAGCGTCGCCGTTAAAGGAGATCAGCATATGTCCAATCCGCTTTTGTCCCGCTGGGACACGCCGTTTGAAATCGCGCCGTTCCACAGCATTTCCGATGACGATTTCGCCCCCGCGCTGGAGCAGGCGCTGGCGGCGCATAAGGCGCAGACCGACGCTATTGCAAACAGCAGCGCGCCGCCCGGCTTTGCCAATGTGATCGAGGCGCTGGAAACCCCTTGCCGCGAATTGGAGCAGGTGCTGGGCGTGTTTTTCACCGTGGCAGGTGCCGACAGCAACCCCAAGCGGCAGGAACTGCAGCGGGAGTTTTCCCCGAAACTCGCGGCGCATTTCTCGGCAATCACCGCCAACAAGGCGCTTTATGCGCGGGTCAAGGCAGTGTGGGACCAGCGCAACGATCTGGATCTGACGGAAGAACAGCAGCGCGTCCTGATGCTGACTCATCGCGGCTTTGTCCGTGGCGGTGCGGCGCTGGAGGGCGCGGCCGACAAGCGGATGCAGGAGATCAAGGGGCGGCTTGCCACCTTGGGCACCCAGTTCACCCAGAACCTGCTGGCCGATGAACGTGACTGGTTCATGGAGCTTTCCGAAGAAGACCTGGAAGGCCTGCCGGGCTTCGTGGTCAAGGCGGCGCGCGCCGCGGGGGAGGAAAAGGGCAAGGACGGTCCGGTTGTCACCCTGTCGCGCTCTCTGATCACGCCGTTCCTGCAGTTCTCCCCGCGCCGGGACCTGCGCGAGAAGGCCTTCAAGGCCTGGGCCGCCCGCGGGGCCAATGGCGGAGAGACCGACAACCGGGCCATTGCAGCTGAGATCCTGCAGCTGCGCGAGGAGCGGGCGCGGCTCTTGGGCTATGAAAACTTTGCTGCCTACAAGCTGGAAACCGAAATGGCCAAGACGCCGGGCGCCGTGCGCGGGCTGCTAATGGAGGTTTGGGAAGCTGCCAAGGCCCGGGCAGGCGAAGACGCCGAGGTGCTGACCCGGATGATGCAGGCCGATGGCATCAACGGCGACCTGGAGCCTTGGGACTGGCGCTACTACGCCGAGAAACGCCGCAAGGCCGAGCACGATCTGGACGATGCGGAGCTGAAACCCTATCTGCAGCTCGACCGGATGATCGAGGCGTCGTTTGCCTGCGCAAACCGCCTGTTCGGGCTGGAGTTCCAACCGCTGGATGTGCCGCTCTACCACCCCGACTGCCGCGCATGGGAAGTGACCCGGGACGGCCGGCACGTGGCGGTCTTCATCGGCGACTATTTCGCCCGCAGCTCGAAACGCTCCGGCGCCTGGTGTTCGGCGATGCGGCAGCAGGCCAAGTTCCCGGAGGCGCAGGCACCGGTGGTGATCAACGTCTGCAACTTCGCCAAGGGCGACCCGGCGCTACTGTCCTGGGACGATGCCCGCACCCTGTTCCACGAGTTCGGCCACGCGCTGCACCAGATGCTGTCGGATGTGACCTACGAGAGCATCTCCGGCACGTCTGTGGCGCGCGACTTCGTCGAACTGCCCAGCCAGCTCTATGAGCACTGGCTGGAAGTGCCGGAAGTGCTGCAGGAGTTCGCCACCCACGCGGAGACCCGCGAGCCGATGCCGCAGGAGATGCTGGAGAAAGTGCTGGGCGCGTCCAATTTCGACATGGGCTTTCAGACGGTGGAATATGTGGCCTCGGCCCTGGTGGACCTGGCCTTCCACGATGGTCCGGCACCTGCTGACCCGATGGCAAAGCAGGCCGAGGTACTGGAAGACATCGGCATACCGCGCACGATCATCATGCGCCACGCCACGCCGCATTTCGCCCATGTGTTTTCCGGCGACGGTTACTCCTCGGGCTACTACAGCTATATGTGGTCGGAGGTGATGGACGCCGATGCTTTTGCTTCCTTTGAGGAGGCAGGCGGGGCTTTTGATGCCGAACGCGCCAAGGCGCTGGAGGCGCATATCCTCTCCACGGGCGGCTCTGCGGACCCGGCGGAGCTCTATACCGCTTTCCGCGGGCGGCTGCCGGGCGTGGAAGCACTGCTGAAAGGCCGCGGGCTGGCTGCGGAGTAAAGAAAGCGCCCTGACGGGCGCTGCCTCCGGTTTGAGTATTTGGGAAAGATGAAAGAGCGGGCGCGAGTCCGCTCTTTTCCGTTCAGTAACCGAGGTTGCGGTCGACCAAATGCAGCAGCGGCTCGCCCGCCTCGCCGCGGCGGATGTTTTCGGCAATGACTTCAGCCGCGGTGCTTTCGCGGGTTTCCGAGGCGATATGCGGGGTCACCGTCACGTTGGGATGCGCCCAATAGGGGTGTTCCGGCGGCAGCGGCTCGATCCGGAACACATCCAGCGTCGCATGGCCCACCTGGCCGCTGTCGAGCGCGGCCAGCAGCGCGTCATCATCGACCAATGGCCCGCGGCCCGGGTTGATGATCTTTGCCCCCTTGGGCAGCAGGGCCAGGGTCTCGGCATTCAGCGTATTTTTGGTCGCAGGGGTGTCCGGCAGCAGCAGGATCACGATCTCGGCCTGCTCCAGCGCGGCCTTCAGCCCGTCCTGTCCGGCGTGGCAGGTGATGCCTTCGATGTCCTTTTGCGTCCGGCTCCAGCCGGAGACCCGAAACCCTAGTGCCGCCAGCGCCTTGGCCGAGGCGGTTCCCAGCGCACCCAGGCCCAGCACCGTGACGCGCCGGTCCTTGGCCAGTGGCGGGACATGCCGGTGCCAGCGCCCGTTCAGCCCGTGGATCTGCATGTCCATCCCGAGGTGATAGCGCAGCGTGTGCCCCACCACCCATTCGGTCATGCCCTGTTCCAGCCCGGTGTCCGCCATCCGGGTGAGCGGCACGGTCAAGGTCTTGTTCGGCACGATCTTTTCGACACCTGCCCACAGGCTCAGCACCGCCTTCAGGCGGGTGAACGGGGTGAAATCGCTGACCGGTCCGTTGGGGGCATAGACGATATAGTCGACCTCCGCAGGGGCGAAATCACTGCGCAGATCGGCATCGACGCCAAGTCTTTCGAATTCCGCCAGCAAAAGCGGCTCATAGGCGGGCCAGGCATCGGGGCGGCCTGCAAACAGGACATTGGCGGTCATGAGATCTCCCTGAATTTCTTAGCGCGGCGAGTGCCGCGGACGGTGGATATGGGCGCTTTGCACAATGCCGAAGGCGCCCAGCAGCACCAGCATCGCCGAGCCGCCATAAGACACCATCGGCAGCGGCACGCCAACCACCGGCGCCAGCCCCATCACCATCGACATGTTCACGGCAAAGAACAGGAAGAAGGTGATGGCAATGCCCATGATCACCAGCGAGGAGAACCGGTCCTTGGTGGCGATCGCCGAAGCGATGCAGAACAGGATGATCAGCATGTAGATGAACAGCAGGGTAAAGCCGCCGATGAAGCCGAATTCCTCCGCCAGGGTGGTGAAGATGAAGTCGGTGTGCTTCTCAGGCAGGAAGTTCAGCCGCGATTGGGTTCCTTGCATGAACCCGCGCCCGGACCAGCCGCCGGAGCCGAGCGCGATCTTGGACTGGGTGATGTGATAGCCCGCGCCAAGCGGGTCCTGCGAGGGATCCAGGAAGGTGTCGATGCGGCGGAACTGATAGTCTTTCAGCAGCTGCCAGTCGGTGCCGCGGCTTTGGAACACGGCGCTGACCAGCCCCACGCCCGCCGCGATCACCGCAACAAAATAGGCCCAGTGCACGCCGGCCAGGAACATCACGCCGCCGCCTGCTGCCATCAGCAGGATCGAGGTGCCAAGGTCCGGCTGTTTCAGCACCAGCGCTGTCGGCAGCAGGATCAGGGCCACCGGCAGCAGCACCCACAGGGGGCGCGAGGTTTTTTCGGCAGGCAGCCAGTCGTAATAGGCCGCCAGCAGCATCACCAGGGCGATCTTGGTGACTTCCGAGGGCTGCAGCCGCATGAAGCCGATGTCGATCCAGCGCTGCGCGCCCATGCCGACGGTGCCGAACAGCTCCACCGCGACCAGCAGGCCCAGCGACGCAAGGTAGGCCAGCACCGAGACGTTGCGCCAGAACCAGATCGGGATCATCGCCACTACGAACATGGCAGCCAGGCCCAGAGCAAAACGCTTGACCTGCGGTTCCACCCAGGGGCTGAAGGAGCCGCCGGCCACCGAGTAGAGCATCAGGAAGCCGACACTGGCGACCGTGATCAGCAGCAGCGTCAGGCCCCAGTTCAGATACAGGATCTTGCGGAACCCTGTGGGGGTCGATTTGGCGTGGTACTCAAGATAACTCATGCCCGGCTGCTCCTGCTGCCCAGGGGGCGCTTGACGCGCTCGCGCTCGAGCCGTTCCTGCTGGGCCTTGATGCGGCTGCGGTCGGCCTTGGGATAGGCCTCCAGCGGCGGGGTGCCGTCATACAGCGCCTGCAGCATCACGTCGCGGGCAATCGGCGCCGCCGCCTTGGAGCCGCCACCGCCATGTTCGACAACCACTGCAACCGCGTATTTCGGATTGTCGTAAGGCGCGAAGCAGACAAACAGCGCGTGATCGCGCCGTTCCCAGGGCAGGTCCTCGTTGCGGATCACTCCCGCCGCGCGTTCGGCGGCCGTAATGTTGCGGACCTGGCTGGTGCCGGTCTTGCCCGCCATCTCCATGTCCTTGGGGACAATGCGGGAGCGGTAGGCGGTGCCGCGGCGGTCATTGCTGACTGAGTACATCCCGCGGCGCACCATGCGCAGGTTGTTTTCATTAACGGGCAGGGGCTCTCCCGCACCGCTGGGCTGTTCCACCCCGTCGATGGATTTCAGCAGCCGCGGCGTCACGCTGCGCCCGGTGGCAATCCGCGCCGACATCACTGCCAGCTGCAGGGGTGACGCCAGCATGTAGCCCTGGCCGATCGAGGCGTTTGCCGTATCGCCGATCAGCCAGTCCTTGCCATAGGAGCTGGCCTTCCAGTCCTTGGTCGGGGTGATGCCTTGCGAGACCGCCGACATAGGCAAGTCGTGCTTGACGCCCAGGCCAAACAGGTTGGCCATGGCCGAAATCTTGTCGATCCCGGTTTTGATCGCAACGTCATAGTAATACACGTCGCAGGAGCGCTTGAGCGAGGTGTTCAGGTCCACATGGCCGTGGCCTGCGCGCTTCCAGCAGTGGAAACGGCGGCCCGCAACCTTGAGGTAACCCGGGCACCAAACTGTTTCTTCCGGCCCGATCACGCCGTTTTCCAGCGCCGCCAGCGCGGTGATCATCTTGAAGGTGGAGCCTGGCGGATAGGTGCCTTGCACCGTCTTGTTGGAGAGGGGCCGGTATTTGTCCTCGGTCAGCATCCGGTAGTCGGCCACCGAAATGCCGCGCACGAACAGGTTGGGGTCAAAGCTGGGCGAGGAGCAGATTGCGCGGATGTCGCCATCCTCGCAGTCGATCACCACCGCGGCGGCGCTTTCCCGGCCCAGCCGCGCCTGCACATAGTTCTGCAGCTCGGCATCTATGGTCAGCTGCATGTCAGCGCCGGAGATCCCTTCGCGCCGGTCCAATTCGCGCATCACCCGGCCGGTGGCGTTGACCTCGACCCTTTTTGCGCCGGCCTTGCCGCGCAGCACGTCCTCGCGCCTGGCCTCAAACCCGACCTTGCCAATCTGGAAGCGGGGGATCATCAGCACCGGCTCCGGGTCTTCCATCTTGCTGAGGTCGTAGTCGGACACCGGGCCGACATAGCCCACGACATGGGCAAAATCGCCCAGCTGCGGATAGAACCGCGTGAGGCCGACCTCTGGCGTGACGCCGGGCAGGGCAGGGGCGTTGACCGCCACCTTGGAGATGTCCTCCCAGCCGATCCGGTCGGCCAGGGTGATCGGCAGGAACGGGGGCGAGCGGCGCATCTCGGTGCGGGCGCGCTCCAGATCCTCCGGATCCAGCGGCACCAGGCTCGCCAGCTTGGCGATCACTTCCTCCACATCGCCGGCATCCTCCGGCACCACGGTGATCCGGTAAGAGGGCGAATTCTGCGCGATGATCAGCCCGTTGCGGTCAAAGATCTGGCCGCGGGCAGGCGGCAGCAGGCGGATGTTGATCCGGTTTTCCTCGGCCAGCAGTCGGAATTCATCGGCCTGGTCCACCTGCAGATAGCGCATCCGGGCCGCCAGCCCGCCGGCAAAGGCCAGCTGCAGCCCGCCCAGGAACAGCGCCCGCCGGGTCATCTTGCCGTGAGAGGCATCCACGTCCTTGGAATTGCGTTTCATCGGCGGCTCACCAGGGTTTCGGCCTCGGCAGGGGACAGTTTACGCACGCCCAGCATAGCCTGGCTGACCCAAACTGCCAGCGGGTAGGCGGCAATGGTCATAACCACCTGGATCACCGTCAAGCCGAGCGGTGCCTGCTGGACGCCGAACAGCAGCAGAACCAGCCGGTTCAGGGTAGCAATCCCGGTCACCACTAGGGCCACCGCCAGCCATTCGCTGGCAAAGGTGCTCTCGCGGTGCGGCGCGGCGCGGGCCTTGAGGAAGCCGCAGCCCAAAACCGTCAGCAGGGCCAGCAGCCCGGGCGGGCGGTGGAACAGCAGGTCGGCCAGCAGCATCACCAGGCCGATCGACAGCGCCGGCACGAAATCGGGCCGCCGCAGCGACCAGGCCATGGCCAGCAGCATCAGCAGGTCCGGCGGCGCCCAGAAGCGCGGCTCGGTCTCCAGCGGCAGAAGGTGAAAGAACATGATCAGCAGCGCCAGCGCAGGGAAGGCCAGGCGCATGGTCCAGATCCGGGCGGGCGAGGTGTTAGCCATTGCCCGCCTCAGCCGTGCCGTCCCCGCTCTCTGCCCCCAGGCCCTCGGGCCGCGGCTGCGGCACCGGATCGCCGGGAGGCGCCCCGACCAGCCCGCCGGGGTCCTGGATCACCTCGGTGCCGTGATGGCGCAGCACCCGCAGGAACTCCAGCCGGCTGTAATCCGCGGCCAACCGCACCCGCATCCGGCCGGAGCGGTCCTTGGCAACCTGGCCGATCAGCAGACCGGCCGGAAATACTGAGCCATCACCGGAAGAGATCACACGGTCGCCGGGACGCACCAGATCCGGGTTTTCCAGAAAGCTTAGCACCGGCGCGGCGCTGTTGTCGCCGGTCACCAGCGCCGTCTGCCCCGATGGCTGGATGGTAGCGGGAACTGCGCTGGCAGCATCGGTCAGCAGGATCACCCGGGCGGTGTCGCGTCCGGTGCCGGAAATCCGGCCCACCAGGCCAATCCCGTCCATCGCAGCCCAGCCATCATGCACCCCGTCGCGGCTGCCCACGTTCAGCAGCACCGACTGGCGGAAAGGCGAGCCGCTGTCGGCCATCACCACCCCGGTGATATAGGTCAGCTGAGGGTCCAGCCGCACGTTGTTGAGGTCCAGCAGCCGGGCGTTTTCCTGCTCCAGCTGCAGCGCAGCCTCTTTCCAGGCCCGCATCTGCCGCAGCTCGCTGCGCAGCTCGCGGTTCTGTTCGGCCAGCCGCTGGTAGCTTTGGAAGTCCCGGATCAGGTTGATGGTGGCCGTCACCGGCACCATTGCCCAGTCCATGCTGGGCACCACCTTGTCCACCACTTGGGCGCGGAAGCGTTCCACCCGCGGGCTGTCGATACGCCAGACGATGAAGATCGCGGCCAGGCACAGGCACAGAACCGCTGTCAGCAGACGCCGCAGCGGGGTTGCGTAATCGTCGCGCTGTGACTTGTCCTTAGCCACGTCTCTCCTTCCAGCCGCCCTTCCAGCCTCCTGTCAGCTGGCGCCGTTCCGGCGGTCAGGGTCTGTTAGCTGTCGTAGTCGATGGCGTGGGCCAGCTGTTTTTCGTATTCCAGCGCCTTGCCAGTGCCAAGGGCCACGCAGTTGAGGCTCTCGTCGGCGATGGACACCGCCAGTCCGGTCTGTTCCCGCAGGGCCAGATCCAGATCGCCCAGCAGCGCGCCGCCGCCGGTCAGCATCACGCCGCGGTCGACGATGTCGGCAGCCAGATCCGGCGGGGTGGTCTCCAGCGCGGTCATCACCGCCTCGCAGATCTGCTGTACCGGTTCGGCCAGTGCCTCGGCCACTTGGGCCTGGGAGATCTCGATTTCCTTCGGCACACCGTTCAGCAGGTCGCGGCCGCGGATCTGCATCGACTGGCCGCGGCCGTCGTCGGGCATCCGGGCAGTGCCGATGGAGGTCTTGATGCGCTCGGCGGTGGATTCGCCCACCAGGAGGTTCTGCTGGCGGCGCAGGTAGCTGATGATCGCCTCGTCCATGCGGTCGCCGCCGACGCGGACCGAGCGCGCGTACACAATATCGCCCAGCGACAGGACCGCCACCTCGGTGGTGCCGCCGCCGATGTCGACAACCATGTTGCCGGTCGGGTCGGTGATCGGCATGCCTGCCCCGATGGCGGCAGCAATCGGCTCGGCAATCAGGCCGGCGCGGCGGGCGCCTGCGGACAGCACCGACTGGCGGATCGCGCGTTTCTCAACCGGGGTGGCGCCATGCGGCACGCAGACGATGATCTTGGGCTTGGAGAAGGTCGAGCGCTTGTGCACCTTGCGGATGAAGTGCTTGATCATTTCCTCAGCGGTGTCGAAGTCGGCAATCACGCCCTCGCGCATCGGCCGGATCGCCTCGATCGAGCCGGGGGTGCGGCCCAGCATCAGCTTGGCGTCCTCGCCCACGGCCAGCACTTTCTTGACGCCATCCTTGACGTGGTAGGCCACCACCGACGGCTCGGACAGGATCACGCCGCGGCCTTTGACGTAGACCAGGGTGTTCGCAGTGCCGAGGTCGATGGCCATGTCCGAAGAGAACAGACCGCCCAAGTTTCCGAAAAGCGCCATATAAAAGGGATCCTGTGAGTGCTGCCATTGTACCTTGGGCGACTCCAAAGAGCCGCCTGCACCCACCTTATAAGCGGCACAAGGGTGCCGCGAAAGGGCGTATTATGGTGAAACAGCGCGTTTCCGCCAAGTCGCCGAAGCTGCGCGCCGGACCGGACGTGCAGGCCGTGGCGGTCAGGCGGCGAGGCTGGCGGGGCCGGGTTTCCCGCCGGCACCGGAGCAACGCAATCGCCTCGGCAGCGGCGGTCCCGGTATCCTGCGGATCAGCTTGGAAAAATCCGCTGCATTTCCGATTTGAAATGGGCCCAGGTCAGGCTGGCGCTGTTGCCCGCATAGCCCTCGTAATAGGATTTTCCGGTCGAGATAGGCAATCCGGCCCAGATCTTGGCCAGGTTCAGCATGAAGGTCTTGCGCGGCATTTCGGAGCGCAGGAAGGCACTGTACCCTGCTTCCTCGATCAGCTGATGCGCCAGCTGGTCCTGCAGCTCGGGTGAGAAGCGGGCCTGCGGCTTCACCCCCTGGTGGCGGACCAGGCGCCGCAAAGTTGCGGGGATCATCTGATACCGTCCGATGGCGTGGGGCTGGCCCGGGGTGGCGTCGATCCAGGCGTTGATCTCGGCGATCGTCATCTGGGTCGGCTTCTTTGGCGGCTTACGCGTGGCGCCATACTGCACCGCATCATATTGCGCCTTGCCGGCCTCGGCGCTGGCGATCAGGTCCAGCAGCCGTTTCACGCTGGGCGGCGCCTTCAGGATCGGGGCAAACAGGCCGCCGCCGCTGCGGCCGCGGAACAGGCTGGCCGCGCCGGGATCCAGCGAAACGGCCCCGCGCCCAGTGTCTGCGCCGGGCAGCGTGTCGGGCAGCAGGCTGGCCACGGCCTGCGGTGCGGTGGCCGGTTTCGGAGCGGGGCCGGGCTGCGGCGCAGAGGCCTGGTGCAGGAAGAACTGATTGCCCACCAGCGAATACCCTTGGGCGCTGACGGCCGCCGCGGCGCACAGCAGCAGGGCCAGAATGGTCAGGAAAAGGGCAAGGGCGCTCATTCTAAGGGGCATCGGAACCTGCATTCTGCGGGGCATTGGTGGCCGCAGTCTGCCGCTTCGGGGTTGAGATTCCGTTTATCCGCCTCAGCGGCCTCTTCCGCCGCCCGGCGATTGCGGCTAGACGGGGCGCATGCTCTCCTATCAGCACATATATCACGCCGGAAACCTGGCCGATGTCCAGAAGCACGCGCTGCTTGCCTGGATGCTGGCCTACCTCACCCGCAAGGACAAGCCGCTCAGCTATATCGAGACCCACGCGGGCCGGGGCCTCTACCAGCTGGATGCGCCGGAGGTGGTCAAGACCGGCGAGGCGGAGCAGGGCATCACCCGGGTTCTGTCCGAGCAGGGGCTGGCAGCGGACCACCCGCTGCACCGGGCGCTGACGGAGACCCGCAACCAGTATGGCGAGGCTGCCTATCCCGGCTCGCCGCTGATCGCGGCCTCCTTGCTGCGCCCTGGTGATGCGCTGCATTTCGCCGAGCTGCACCCGCGGGAAAATGCTGCCCTGCGCGCCGCCCTGAAACCGTGGAAAGCCAAGGTGCATCAGCAGGACGGGTTCGAGCTGGCGTTGTCGCTGGTGCCGCCGACGCCCCGCCGCGGCCTGTTGCTGATCGACCCGAGCTACGAGATCAAAACCGACTATGCCCGTATCCCCGGCATCATCGGCCAGCTGCATAAGAAGTGGAACGTGGGCGTTCTGGCGCTGTGGTATCCGATCCTCAAGGATGGCTCTCACAAACAGATGCTCAAAGCGCTGGAAGCGCAGGACCTGCCCGGGGCGTTGCGCCACGAGGTCTCTTTCCCGCCGGTCCGTGAAGGGCACCGGATGACCGGCTCCGGCATGTTCGTGGTCAATGCGCCCTTCGGGGCGGAAGAAGAGGCCGCACGGATCAGCCGGATGTTCAAAGCTGCCTGATCTGACGGACCTGCACCCCGGTTTCAGCAAATAGATGGATTTCTGCCTTCCTCAGGCTAGAACCTTTGGAGGAGGGGTGACGAATGGAACGCAGGCTGGCCGCCGTGCTGGCGGCGGATATGGTTGGCTACAGCCGCCTTATGGAGGCGGATGAGCAAGGCACGCTTGCCCGCCTGCGCACGCACCGGATCGAGCTGATCGATCCTTCGATTACCAAGAACCGCGGCTCCATCATCAAGACCACCGGCGACGGGATGCTGGTGGAGTTTGCCAGCGTCTCCGATGCGGTGGCCTGTGCGGCTGAGGTTCAGGGCCGGATGCGGCGGCGCAATGCGGATGTGCCGCCGGACCAGCGGATCCAGTTCCGGGTCGGGATCAATCTTGGCGACATCATTTTCGACGGCGGTGACATCTACGGCAGCGGCGTCAATGTGGCGGCGCGGCTGGAGCAAACCGCGGGGGTCGGCGAGGTCTGCATCTCCGCCGCGGTTTACGAGCAGGTGCGCAGCTCGTCAGGCCTGCAGTTCGAGGACCTGGGCGAGCAAAGTCTGAAAAACATCTCCGAACCGGTGCGGATCTACCGGCTGATGCTGGAGGACGAGGCGCCGGCCGCGGCGGCGGAAGACACCAGCGCTCCGGCGCCGGTGGTCAAACCTTCGATCGCGGTGCTGCCCTTTGCCAACATGAGCGGCGACCCGGATCAGGAGTTCTTTGCCGATGGCCTGACCGAGGACATTCTTACAGAGCTCAGCCGCCGCCATGAGTTGTTCGTGATCTCCCGTAATTCGACCTTTGTCTACAAGGGGCAGGCGGTGAATGTGCGCGAGGCTGCGGAAAAGCTCGGTGCCCGCTACATCGTCGAGGGCAGCGTGCGCAAGGCGGGCAACCGCTTGCGGGTCACCGTGCAGCTGATCGACAGCCGCAACGACTCTCATATCTGGGCGGAAAAATACGACCGGACCCTGGACGATATATTCGAGATCCAGGACGAGGTGACCTCAGCCATTGTCGCGACCTTGCCCGGGCGGATCGAGGCGGCGCAGCAGGACGAGGTGTCGCGCAAGAAACCCTCCAGCCTGGCCGCCTATGAATGCGTTCTGGCCGCCAAGGTGCTGCATCACCGCAGCACCCGGGAGGACAATGGCGAGGCGATGAAGCTGATCGACAGGGCAATTGAGCTGGACCCCGAATATGCCCATGCGCACGCCTGGCGCGGCTGCATCCGCGGCCAGGCCTGGGGCTATGGGTGGTGCGAAGACCGCGACGCGATGCTGGCGCTGGCCAGCGAGTCGATCGAGAAGGCCGCGGCGCTGGACGACAATGACGCGGACGTGCACCGGCTGATGGCAGCCCTCGGTATCGTCCGCAATGACCTGGACCGGGCGCGCTATCACCAGGAGCGCGCGCTGGCGCTTAATCCGAACTACGACCTGTCCGTCGTGCAGATGGGCGAACTGCTGACCTGGACGGGCCGGCCGGAGGAGGGCGCCGATTGGATCGAAAAGGCGATGCGTCTGAACCCGCATTTCCCGGTCCGATTCTGGAGCCATCTGGGCAAGGCGCATTTCACGGCGCGGCTGTATGAACAGGCGCTGTCGGATTTCATGCGCCTGCCGGCGCTGGACGCGGTGCAGTCGGCACTGGTGGCCGCCTGTCATGGCTGGCTGGGACATCAGGACCAGGCCGCAGAATACGCAAACCGGGTGCGCGAACTAGAGCCAGAGGCGGATATTCCCGCCTTGCTGGCTGGACTGCATTACGGCCGCAGCGAAGATTCCGAGCATTTTTGCGAAGGCCTGCGCAAGGCGGGGCTGACGTGAAACAGGCAGACGGCCGGTCCGGGACCGCCTGGCCTTTGCCGCGGCAGCATTGAGGGGCGGGGCTGCAAATGGAATTGGCAACTGCGGCGGTTCTCGCCGGGGCCGGGATGCTGGCGGGTGCGGTGAACGCAATGGCGGGCGGCGGCACGTTCTTTACCTTTCCGGTGCTGATCTGGGCGGGGCTGCCGCCGATGGTGGCCAACATCACCAACATGGTGGCTTTGCTGCCGGCCAACCTGGCGGCGCTGCCTGCCTTCCGGGCCGAACTGGCCGCGCTGGGCCGCCGCAGCCTGCTGCCCCTCGTGATCAGTGTCGTGGGCGGCACCTTTGGCGCGCTGTTGCTGCTGTGGCTCGGCGCGGCTGCCTTTGCCGCCGCGGTGCCGTATCTGATCGCCTTTGCAACGTTGCTGTTCGCCGCCGCCCCGCGCCTGCGCCGGCATGTGCAGGGTCTTACAGCGGGGCAAGCGGTTCCGGCGGCAGTGCTGCTGCTGTTTTCCGTCTATGGCGGGTACTTCGGCGCCGGACTGGGGCAGATCACTCTGGCGGCGCTGATCCTGGCGGGTTTCGGCAGCCTGCATGAGGCCAATGCGCTCAAGAATGCGATGGTCTTTGCAGTCAGCCTGATGGCGGTGATGATCTTCGGCTTGAGCGGGCAGGTGGCCTGGGGCCATGCGCTGGTGATGATGCTGAGCTCCGCTGCCGGCGGCTATCTGGGCGGGGTGCTGTCACTGCTGCTGTCGCCCAGCCTACTGCGCGGCGGGATCATCGCCTTCGGAAGCTTCCTCAGCCTCTATTACCTGACCGCGGGGGCGTAGGGCAGAGGCACTCCCTTGAAAAGAAACAGGCCGCCCCGAAGGGCGGCCCGTCACATTCTGGATCAAGCGAGATCCTTGTAGGAGATTTCCTTGGTGTCGGCCCCTTCGCCTACGCGGCCGCGGCGCACGATCAGACGGTTCAGTGCGTTAACATAAGCCTTGGCAGAGGCCACGACCGTATCGGTGTTGGCGCTTTCGCCGGTGGCGATGTTGCCGTCCTCTTCCAGCCGGACAGAGACGGTTGCCTGCGCGTCGGTGCCTTCGGTCACCGCGTGGACCTGATAAAGCTGCAGCCGTGCCGTGTTCGGATAGATCATGCGGATTGCCTTGAAGGTGGCATCCACCGGCCCGTCGCCCTCAGCCGTCTCAGTGACGTCCTTGCCGTCGATCTCCATCTCGACGGTGGATTCCGCCGGGCCGCCGGTGCCGCAGACCACTTTCATCGAGACGATCTTGAGGTGATCGTTCTCCGCGTCGGTGCCGATGCGCATCAGCGCGATGAGGTCGTCGTCGAACACCTCTTTCTTGCGGTCGGCCAGTTCCTTGAAGCGGACAAAGACGTCCTTCAGCTGGTTGTCGCCAACCTCATAGCCGAGGTGCTCCAGCTTGTCGCGCAGCGCGGCGCGGCCGGAGTGCTTGCCCAAGGGCAGCGAAGTGCCGGAAAGGCCGATGTCCTCGGGCCGCATGATCTCGAAGTTCTCGCGGTTCTTCAGCATGCCGTCCTGGTGGATGCCGCTTTCGTGGGCAAAGGCGTTCTTGCCGACGATGGCCTTGTTCGGCTGCACCACAAAGCCAGAGACGGTCGAGACCCGGCGCGAGATATGCATGATCTTGGTGGTGTCGATGCCGGTGTGCCAGGGCATGATGTCATTGCGCGTCTTCAGCGCCATCACCACTTCTTCCAGCGCGGTGTTGCCCGCACGCTCGCCGAGGCCGTTGATGGTGCATTCGATCTGGCGCGCGCCGCCAGCCACCGCGGCCAGCGCGTTGGCGGTCGCCATGCCAAGGTCGTTGTGGCAATGGGTGGCAAAGATCACCTCATCCGCGCCCGGCACGGTCTCGATCAGGCGCTTGATCAGGTCGGCGCTTTCCGCAGGCGCGGTATAGCCCACCGTATCGGGGATGTTGATGGTGGTGGCGCCGGCCTTGATGGCGATCTCGATCACCCGGCACAGGTAGTCCCATTCGGTGCGGGTCGCATCCATCGGCGACCACTGCACGTTGTCCACCAGGTTGCGGGCGTGGGTCACGGTTTCATGGATCTTGTCGGCCATCTCGTCCATGGTGAGGTTCGGAATGGCGCGATGAAGCGGAGAAGTTCCGATGAAGGTGTGGATGCGCGGCTGCGCGGCTTTGCGCACCGCTTCGGCGCAGCGGTCGATGTCCTTGAAATTAGCGCGCGCCAACCCGCAGATCACCGCGTTTTTTGAACGCTCGGCAATCTCGGACACGGCAGCAAAGTCGCCTTCGGAGGCAATCGGGAAGCCGGCCTCGATGATGTCCACGCCCATTTCGTCCAGAAGCTCGGCAATCTCAAGCTTCTCGTCATGGGTCATGGTGGCGCCGGGGCTCTGCTCGCCGTCGCGCAGGGTGGTATCGAAAATCAATACACGGGATTTGTCGCCGGAAATCGGGGATGCGTTTGTCATTTTGGTATCTCTTGTCTCTGTCCTAGGCCCTCAGGGGGCATCATAAGCCTTCGATGGCGCGCGTGCGGCTATCCTCTGAGCGGGCGCGCCGGAAGGGCACGCTCAGAGGCGGGCTAGGATCAGTAGGGCGCGCAGAGCGGCACCGCGGGGGGCGGTGGCTGCAATTGTGATATCTGCGCAAATGGTCATGGCAGGGATTTATACAGAGGTGCCGCCGAATGGAAAGGGGGATTCTGACCTCGGGGCATTCCTGCGTGTTTGCTGCAAAAGGCCTGCATGCGGCCGCCGGCGGTAATTTCGCGACACTGTTGAAAAAGGCGTGTAATATAATTATGGGGCGTAGCCAGTTTCAATGCGACAGTTTGTCAGGGCTGCGCCAGGCTTTGGTGCGGAAGCGGCAAGCGGCTCGCGTTGGCGGGTTTTCTGGCGCCTGCAGCCAGGATCCGGCGCCTTTGCCAAAAGGGGCGCCATCGATAGGAGGAAACAGTGTCGAATAAAATTGTTCTTGGGTATGACGACAGCGAGGCAGCCAAGTCGGCGCTTGCTTTTGCCGTCAGCCTTGCCAAAGCGCAAGGGGCAGAACTGGTGATTGCGCATGTGCTGGAATGGTCGCCCTATTCCTTCCTCACCCCGGAGGAGATCGAGCAGCGCCACCAACGCCGCGAGCAGGAGCTGAAGCGGGCCGAGGATGCGCTGCTGGCGCCGGTGCGCAAAAGCCTGGAAGGCAGCGGTGTCACCGTCACGACCGAACTGAAATACGGGCATATCGCGGAAACCCTGTGCGATGTGATCAAGCAGAGCGGCGCCAGCCATCTGATCATCGGCCGCACCGGGCATTCGGCGCTGTCGTCGCGGCTGTTCGGCTCTGTCGCCGGCAGCCTGGCACAGGTTGCGCCGGTTCCGGTCACCATCGTTCCTTAACATCAATTTCAGAGGACAGTCATGAGTATTTCAGTCAAGGCGGCAGCTCTGTCTGCACCGCTGCTGCTGGCGGCATCCGCGCCGGCGATGGCACAATCTGTCGACGAGCGGGTCAATGAGCTGTTTGCCAATTCGACCGGCTGGTTCGTCAACCTGATCTTCAGCCCCTTCCCGGGCACCAGCTTCCCCTGGATCGTGGCCTGGCTGGTGATCGCGGCCACCGTGTTCACCATCTATTTTGGCCTGATCCAGTTCCGCGCCTTCCCGCATTCGATCGCGCTGGTCAAGGGCGACTACGCCGACCCCAATGACGCGGGCGAAGTCAGCCACTTCCAGGCGCTGGCGACCGCGCTGTCGGGCACTGTTGGCCTCGGCAACATCGCAGGTGTCGCAGTGGCCGTGGGCATCGGCGGCCCCGGCGCCACCTTCTGGATGATCCTGGCCGGCCTTATGGGCATGGCCTCCAAGTTCACCGAATGCACCCTGGGTGTGAAATACCGCAACGAATTCGAAGACGGCCACGTCTCCGGCGGCCCGATGTACTATATGACCAAGGGCTTTGCCGAGCGCGGCCTGCCGATGGGCAAGGTTCTGGCGGTGATGTTCTCGGTATTCTGTATCCTCGGCGCCCTGGGCGGCGGCAACATGTTCCAGGCCAACCAGGCGCATGCGCAGATCTCCGGCGTTGTTGGTGAATATCCCGGCTGGATCACCGGCGTGGTGTTTGCTGGCGTTGTATTTGCCGTAATCGTGGGCGGCCTGAAATCCATTGCCCGGGTGACCGAAAAGGTCGTGCCGTTCATGGGGGTTATGTACGTCGCAACAGCGCTGGTCATTCTGGCGATGAACGCGGACCAGATCGGCTGGGCCTTCGGCCAGATCTTCGAAGGGGCCTTCACCGGTCTCGGCGTTGCCGGCGGCATGGTTGGCGCACTGATCCAGGGCTTCAAGCGGGCGGCCTTCTCGAACGAGGCGGGCGTCGGCTCGGCAGCCATCGCCCACTCCGCCGTGCGCACCAAGGAGCCGATCACCGAAGGCTTTGTGTCGCTGCTGGAGCCGTTCATCGACACCGTGGTGATCTGCACCATGACCGCGCTGGTGATCATCATCACCGGCCAGCTGGTCCAGGATCCGGCAACCGGCCTTTACCTGCTGGACGAGGGCGCAGCCACCATTCAGACCGTTGACGGCAACAAGGGCGTGGCGCTGACCTCGGCCGCCTTCTCCTCCGCCTTCGGCTGGTTCCAGTACGTGCTGGCCATCGCGGTGATCCTGTTTGCCTTCTCCACCATGATCAGCTGGTCCTACTACGGCCTCAAGGCCTGGACCTTCCTGTTCGGCGAAGGCGAAACCAAGGAACTGGTGTTCAAGGTGATCTTCTGCATCTTCGTGGTGATCGGCGCAGCCGCCAACCTCGGCCCGGTGATCGACTTCTCCGACGCGGCGATCTTTGCCATGGCGGTGGTCAACATCATCGCGCTCTACTTCCTGATGCCGATCGTCAAGAAAGAGCTGAACAGCTACATGTCGCGCCTGAAAACGGGTGAGATCAAGAAGTTCGTCTGACCGGCTCAGGCCACATCTTTGATGAAAGAAACCAAGCCTCTCCGGACATCCGGGGAGGCTTTTTCCTTTGCCGCTGTCTATTTGCTGTCCTCCACGATCCGGCGCAGCCCGGCAATCTGGCCTTGCAGCTCGCCGGCCTGGGATTGGCAGAACCCGATGAGCAGCCCTTGGGACCGCCCGGCGGGGTCATGCGGCGATAGGGGGCGGACACCATAGCCTGCTTTCGCCGCGTGCCGGCAAATCTGAGCGTCTGCCCGGGGGTTCGCCAGATGAAAGCAGATCTGCATGCCCGCATTGTGCCGTCTGAAATACCCCAAGGCTTCGGGCCACTCTGCCAGCGCATCCGCCGCCGCAGCATAGCGTTCGGCATAAAGCCTGCGGGCGCGGCGGATGTGGCGGTCATATTGCCCGGACGCCATGAATTCGGCCAAGGGCCGCTGTGCAGTGATAGCTGCGCCGGCGCTGGGGTGGATGAACTGGGCCCGGAACCGCGGCACCAGCGCAGGCGGCAGGATCGCATACCCCAGCCGCAAAGCGTGCGAGAAGGTCTTGGAGAAGGTGCCGGCGTAGATGCAGCGCCCCTCCCGGTCCAGCGCCGCCATCGCCGGCACCGGCTGGCCCGCATAGCGGAACTCGCTGTCGAAATCATCCTCGATGATCCAGCCGTCCCGCTCCCTGGCCGCCTGCAGAAAGGCCTGCCGCTGCGGTACCGGCAGGGTGCCGCCCAGCGGAAACTGGTGCGACGGTGTCAGCAGCGTGACCTTGGCCATCTGCCGCGGCACCTCCGCACCGCGCTCCCCGGCCCGCAGCCACCGCACCGTCCAGCCGCGCGCCCTGGCAAAGCGCTGGGTCGGGGTGAAGCCGGGGGCCTCCAGTGCAATGTCCTCGCCCTCGACCAGGAAATCCATTGCCAGCTCCAGCGCCTCGCGCGCGCCGCTGGTCACCAGCACCTGGTCAGCACTGCATTCGATCCCGCGCCAGCGCGCGGCATAGGCGGCAATCTCGCGCCGCAGTTCCGGATCGCCAAAGGAGTCCTCCTGGTGGCTCAGGCTGAGCGGATCCATCCTTGCCACACGTGAAACACAGCGCGCCCAGGACCGGGCCGGAAACACAGCGGGGTCCGGCGCGCCGGGCTGCAGCATCCCCGGAGCGGGCGGGGTTAGCACAGTCTGGGGCGGCGGTGGCGCTTGCGGCGGCTGGATCGGCGCCACGTCGCAGACAAAGATCCCGGCGCCGCGCCGGGCCTCGGCAAAACCCTCGGCCACCAGCTGCTCATAGGCCGTCACCACGGTGGACCGTGCAACCCCCAGATCCTGCGCCAGCGCCCGGGATGACGGCAGCCGGGTGCCGATGGCCAGGCTGCCATCGCTGATCTGGCGGCGCAGCGCGCTCACGATTTGCAGATAGATGGGCTCGGCGCTGGCCTTAGACAGCAGTCCGGAAAGGTCAATCATACTGGACTGCTCTTTTTGTCGGAAACTGGAAGTTAATTGCGGTCCAGTTTGCGCATAGCAATCACCGTGACACAACAAGAATTCACGAGGTCCGCCAATGCGCCAGCCCGCATCCGAAACCGCCCTGAAATCCGAGCGCAGCCGCCTGCGCCGCGCCAACGAACGCGGGCTGTATGACCGCGAGACCGTGTATCAGGTGCTCGATGCCATGCCGCTGGCCCATATCGGCTATCAGATCAATGGCGCCACTTCCGTGCTGCCGACGCTGCAATGGCGTGAGGGGGATCATGTCTACTGGCACGGTTCCGCCGCCAGCAGGGCGATCCGCGCGATGGAGGGGGCTGAAGTCTGCCTCTCCGTTACCTGCATGGACGGCTACGTGCTGGCCCGTTCGGCGTTTCACCACTCGGTCAACTTCCGCTCCGCGATGCTATTTGGTGTGGCGGAGAAGGTCACCGATGAGGACGCCAAGGCTGCCAGCCTCAAGGCGATGGTGGACCGCATCTTCCCCGGCCGGTGGGAGGCCCTGCGTTCGATGACGAAGCAGGAGCTGAAGGCAACGGCCCTCATGCGGATGCCGATTGAGGAGGGCGCTGCCAAGATCCGCTCCGGCCCGCCCAAGGATGATGAAGAGGATTACGCCTTGCCGATCTGGGCCGGGGTGGTGCCGATGGCCATGGAGCTCAAGCCGCCGCAGCCGGATCCTGCCAATCTGGCAGAAGTGGCGATGCCGGATCACCTGAGCCGCATCCGCATCGGCTGAAACGAAAAGGCGCGCCGCCATGGCGCGCCTTTTTCTTTAACGTTCCGGCTTACTCGGTCCCGGTGCTCACCAGCGCGCCGTTTTCCCATGTGCCGTCCGCCTGCTGGCCGCTGGCGTATTTCATCGTGCCCGGCCCCTGGCGCTTGCCGTTGACAAAGCTGCCCTCGTAAACGTCGCCATTGGCATAGGTCGCCACACCCTCACCGTAGATCTTGCCCTCTTGCCACTGGCCCTCATAGGTGAAGCCGTCGGGCATAACGATCTTGCCCGTGCCGTGCCGCTGGCTGTTTGCGAACTGGCCGGTATAGACCGACCCGTCGGCGTAGGTGACCTTGGCCTCGCCGTGGCGCTGCCCGTCCTGCCAGCCGCCTTCGTAGCGGTAGCCGTCGGCATAAGTCATCACCCCCTGACCGTGGTTCTTGGCGTTCTTGAAGCCGCCGGTATAGGTGATGCCGCTGGGGTAGGTGGCAGTGCCTTCGCCCTCGATCACACCGGCAACCCAATCGCCCTCATAGGTGGAGCCGTCGGGATAGGTGATCTTGCCTTGGCCCTCTGCCAGGTCATCGCGGAAATCGCCCTCGTAGACCGAACCGTCGGGATAGATCGCCTTGCCCTTGCCTTCGATCTGCCCCTTCACCCATTCGCCGGTGTAGCTGTAGCCGTCCTTTTCGGTGAAAGTGCCGGTGCCGTGCCGCTGATCGTTCAGGAAGTCACCGGTGTAGACATCGCCATTGGCATAGGTCTGCGTGCCGGTGCCATGACGGCGGCCCTTTTGCAGCTCGCCTTCGTAGACGTCGCCGTTGGGCTGCTCCAAGCGGCCGGTGCCATGCATCTGGCTCGCCATCCACTCGCCTTCGTAGACCAGACCGTCCGAGGTCTCCAGCCGGCCTTGCCCCTGCAGCTGGCCATCGGCGACGCTGCCCTCATAGACGGTGCCCTCGGCATAGGTGATCTTGGCCTGGCCCTGCTGGCGCCCGTCGGCCCAATCGCCGTCATAGGTGTATCCGTCGGGCGATTGCATCACGCCTTTGCCGTGCCGCTTGCCATTGGCAAAGCTGCCCTGGTAGCGCACGCCGCTGGCATAGACCGACACGCCGTCGCCGTGGATCTGGCCGTCCTGCCATTCGCCCTCATAGGTACTGCCATCCGCGCGGGTCAGCTTGCCCAGCCCGTGCGGCTTGCCTTGCGCAAACTCGCCTTCGTAGACTGAGCCGTCCGGAAAGCGCGCCACACCCTGGCCGCGGACTTCTCCGTCGACCCACTCGCCGGTGTACTCATAGCCGTTGGGCAGCCTGTAGGTGCCGGTGCCGTGCTGCAGCCCGTTGCGGAAGGTGCCCTCGTAGACGCCGCCGATCTCATCCTGCGTGGTGATGATCTCCCCCTCCTGGGCCCAGGCCGGAGCGGCCAGTGCCAGGATCGTGGAAAACGCGAGTGCGGTGCCGAAACGGGTCATTCAAAACCTCTGCCTGCCCAGGAATTACGGTGCTGCTGCCATATTGGGTTGCTCGCCCGGAAACTAAGCTACCGCAGACTGGGCCGCAATGTCTTTTCCCTGTTCCCAAGCCCTTGCCCTTTCCCTTGGCGGTCAATCTGGTAAATGGCTGGAGGAGGATTTTTGCAAAGGGCCCAAGCAGCATGGCAGACCGTTTCCGCGTGACACTGGCGCAGCTGAACCCCACGGTGGGCGATCTGGCGGGCAACGCCGCCAAGGCCCGTGCCGCCTGGGAGGAGGGCCGCAAGGCCGGTGCCGATCTGGTGGCGCTGCCGGAAATGTTCATCACCGGCTACAACACCCAGGATCTGGTGATGAAGCCGGTTTTCCACCAGGCCGCCATTGCCGAGGTTGAAAAGCTGGCGGCGGATTGCGCCGATGGTCCGGCCCTGGCGATTGGCGGGCCGTGGGTCGAGGGCGGCCGGCTCTACAATGCCTATCTGATCCTGAAGGACGGCAAGATCGCGTCTCGCAGCCTCAAGCATCATCTGCCGAACGAGACCGTGTTTGACGAGGTCCGTATCTTCGAAGCCGGGCCCTTGGGCGGGCCCTATTCCGTAAACGGCACCCGCGTCGGATCTCCCATCTGCGAGGACGGTTGGCACGAGGACGTGGCCGAGACCCTGGCCGAGACTGGTGCCGAATTCCTGCTGATCCCGAACGGCTCGCCCTATTTCCGCAACAAGATGGAGGTGCGCTTCAACCACATGGTTGCGCGCGCGGTCGAGACCCATCTGCCGGTGATTTACCTCAACATGGTGGGCGGCCAGGACGACCAGGTCTTTGACGGCGGCTCCTTCGTCTTGAACCCGGGCGGCGCGCTGGCGCTTCAAATGCCGGTGTTCGACGAAGCCTATGCCCATCTGGACCTGGAGCGCACTGACGACGGCTGGCACGCGGTCGAAGGCGAAAAGGCGCATCTGCCCGACGAGTGGGAGCAGGACTACCGGGTAATGGTGGAGTCCTTGCGCGACTACATGGGCAAAACCGGTTTCAAAAAGGTGCTGCTGGGCCTCTCCGGCGGCGTGGACTCGGCAATCGTGGCGGCGATTGCGGTGGATGCGCTAGGGGCGGAGAACGTCCGCTGCGTGATGCTGCCGTCCGAATACACCAGCCAGGAGTCGCTCGACGATGCCGAGGCCGTGGCCAAGGCGCTGGGCGTTCACTACGATTATGTCCCAATCTCCGAGGGCCGCGCCGCGATCACCAATACGCTGGCACCGCTGTTTGCCGGCCGGGATACGGACATCACCGAGGAAAACATCCAGTCCCGTCTGCGCGGTCTGCTGCTGATGGCAATGTCCAACAAATTTGGTGAGATGCTCCTGACCACCGGCAACAAGTCCGAAGTGGCCGTGGGCTATGCCACCATCTATGGCGACATGAACGGCGGCTACAACCCCATCAAGGATCTGTACAAGACCCGGGTGTTCGAGACCTGCCGCTGGCGCAACGCCAACCACCGACCCTGGATGAAGGGCCCGGAGGGCGAGGTGATCCGCCCCAACGTGATCGACAAGCCGCCTACGGCTGAGCTGCGCGAGGATCAGAAGGACAGCGACAGCCTGCCGGACTACCCGGAGCTGGACGCGATCCTGGAAATCCTGGTCGATAAGGAGGGCTCAATCGCAGATTGCGTCGCGGCGGGTTTCGAACGGGATGTGGCCAAACGGGTCGAGCATCTGCTTTATATCAGCGAATACAAGCGCTTCCAATCCGCGCCCGGCGCCCGGCTGACACCGCGGGCCTTCTGGCTGGACCGCCGCTATCCGATTGTGAACCGCTGGCGCGACCCGTCCTGAGGCGTGCGTTAACCCATTGAAGGCGCGGATCTTTTCCGCGCTTTTCTGTATTCGGTCAAGCCAGTTCCGGTGGCGGTAACGCCCTGATATGCGGCGAAAAAAACACAATGGCGGAAAGCGGCGCAGGGCGCGTCGCCTGTACGCTGGACCGGCGATTCCGCAGCGGGCATAGAGGCCTCATGCCTGGACCGCGACTGCCTCATTTCCAATCCAATCTGGCCTTGCCCAAGGCCGTCGACGCCGTTGTGATCGGCGGCGGCATCATTGGCGCCGCCACCGCGCTGGAGCTGGCCGAACGCGGCCACTCGGTGCTGCTGTGCGAAAAGGGGCAGATCGCAGGCGAGCAGAGCTCGCGCAACTGGGGGTGGGTGCGCATTTCCTGCCGCGACCCGCGGGAAATCCCGCTGATGGCGGAATCGCTGCGGCTCTGGGAGGGATTGGCGGCACGCACCGGGCAGGAAACCGGGTTCACCCGTTCCGGCATTCTCTACACCGCGGAAACCGCCAAGCGCGAGGCGCAGCTGGAACGCTGGCTGCGCAACCTCGACGGCTGGGGGCAGGGTGCCCGGATGGTGCGCGGGCAGCAGCTGGAGCAGCTGATGCCCGGCCATCAGACCAAAACCTGCGGCGGGCTGCTGACACCGATGGATGGGCGGGCCGAGCCGCAGATGGCCACCCCCGCAATCGCCACCGCCGCCCAGGCCGCGGGGGCCAAGATCATGACTGAATGCGCCGTCCGCAGCGTCGAGACCTCGGCCGGGCGCATCAGCGGTGTGATGACGGAGCGCGGCCGCGTCGCCTGTTCGGCGGTGGTGGTGGCGGGCGGCGTCTGGTCGCGGCTGTTTCTGGGCAACGCGGGCATCAGCCTGCCGCAACTCAAGGTGCTGAACTCGGTCCTGCGCACCTCGCCGGTGCAGGGCGGGCCGGAGACCGCGGTGCGCACCGGCAACCTGGGCCTGCGCAAGCGGGCCGATGGCGGTTACACCGTCTCGGACGCGCTGGAGAATATGGTCGATATCGTGCCCGACAGCTTCCGCCTGGCCTGGAAGTTCCTGCCCAGCCTTCGGCACGAATGGCGCGCGCTGCAGTTCCGCCTGACCAGCCGCTGGCGCGAGGAAGCTGCCCAAGCCCGCCGCTGGCAGCCGCAGCAGACCACCCCGTTTGAGCTGTGCCGGGTGCTGGATCCGGCCCCGTCGCAGAAGGCGCTGAAAAGCGGCTGGGCGGCAGCGCAAAAGGCCTTCCCTGTGCTGCAGGGCGCCGATGTGGTGCAAAGCTGGGGCGGGCTGATCGACGTGACCCCGGACGCGATCCCGGTGATCTCGCAGGCCGACCAACTGCCGGGCCTGTTCATCGCCACCGGGTTTTCCGGCCACGGCTTTGGCATCGGCCCGGCCGCGGGCAAGCTGGCCGCCGACTTGGTGACTGGCGACAGACCCGTGGTCGACCCGCATGACTTCCGCCTGTCCCGCTTTACCGATGGCAGCAAATACGGCCCGCGAAGCGGCTATTGAGCAGCCGCCGTCAGCCCATCAGCTGATAGCTCACCGGCACGTACCGGAACCCCTCGCCGCGGGTCTCGACGAAACCCGCCGCCGGGAACGGCATGTGATAGCCGATCATCGGAATCTTGTCCGCCGCCAGCATCCCCAGCACCTCGCGGCGCGATGCAGTCGCCGCCGCCTTGTCCATGTCGAATTTCACCTCCCAATCGGGCCGGGCAAAGCTCCAGACATAGTGGTTGGCCAGATCCGCCGTCAGCACCAGCTGGCGGTTGCCGCTCTCCAGCATGTAGCACATATGCCCGGGCGTATGGCCAAAGCTGGCCATCGCGGTGATCCCCGGCGCCACGCTCGCGCCGTCATCGACAAAAGTGGTTTTCTCCGCCAGCGGCGTCATGTTCTTGGCCACCAGATCGCCCACCCGGTCGCCCGGGTCGCGTTTGGACCAGAAATTGTATTCCTCCGCCCCAGTCACATACCGGGCGTTCGGAAAGGTTGGCGTGCCATCCGCCATCAGCCCGCCGATATGGTCCGGATGCATATGGGTGATCACCACGACATTGATCTGGTCCGGCGTCACCCCGGCGGCGGCCAGCGCCTTGGCAATGCCGCCATTGCCCAGCCCGGTGTCAAACAGCACCAGCTCCCCGCCGGTATCAACGAGTGTGGGCGTGAAATAGAACTGAACGCTGTCGGCAGAGATGAAATTCTCCTCCGACACCTGGGCAAACTCTTCATCGCTTGCATTGCCGCCAAAGATGGCTTTCGGCCCCTCCCGCTGCGCCGAGGCATCCAGCAGCGTGGTGACAGGCATATCTGCCAGCTGGAAGGAATGGGCAACCGGCGCTTCGGCGCGGCCGCCATGTGCGCCGGCCAGCAGCGGCGTGGCAGCACCGGCCACGGGCAGGGCAGCGGCACCGGCCAGGGCCGCGCGGCGGGACAGGGAAACAGTCATGGCATAACCTCCTGTGGAGTTGGACTGGCCATACCCTAGCGCTCTGGCGGCAGAGGGCTGTAAACAATCCCGTGATGCGGGTTAGGGTACGGTCAGGAGGCCGCGTGATGAGCCAGAACAAGACCGTCCCAACCGGGGCAAGCGTCGAAGCGTTTCTTGCCGGTGTGGAACCAGCCCGCAAGGCAGCCGAGGCGCAGCAGCTGGATGCGCTGTTCCGCCGGGTGACCGGCTACGCGCCGCAGATGTGGGGGGCATCACTCGTTGGCTACGGCCGCTACCACTACCGCTATGCCTCGGGGCGCGAGGGCGACTTTCTCGCCACCGGCTTCTCGCCGCGAAAGGCCCGCCACTCGGTCTACATCATGCCGGGTTATCAGGACTACGGCGCCATCCTTTCCCGTCTTGGCAAGCACAAGCTTGGCAAGAGCTGCCTTTATGTAAACAAGCTCGCCGATATCGACCTGGAGGTCCTGGCCGAACTGATCCGCGCAGGCCTGAAGGATCTGAACGCACTCTGGCCGGTACAGCCTGAGTGACTGCCGGGCTTTCATCTTTCCCCAAATACTCGCGCCGCAGGCACGCGCCGTCAGGCGCGTTAACACTGCCGAAACTGGACAATCCGCCGCCCATGTGACAAGGGGCAAGGCAACAGGAGACTCGTGATGACCACCACCCGTTTTGCCCCGTCGCCGACCGGCTATATCCACGTTGGCAACCTGCGCACCGCGCTGATGAACTATCTGATCGCCCGCAAGGCCGGCGGCACCTTCATCCTGCGCATCGACGACACCGACCCGGAGCGGTCCAAGGAAGAATATGTCGATGCGATCAAGCAGGACCTGGAATGGCTGGGCCTGACCTGGGACAAGGTGGAGCGCCAGTCCGAGCGGCTCGACCGGTACGTCGCCGCCGCCGACAAGCTGCGCGAGATCGGCCGCTTCTACGAGGCCTTCGAAACTCCGACCGAACTGGACCTGAAGCGCAAGAAGCAGCTCAACATGGGCAAGCCGCCGGTCTATGACCGCGCCGCTCTGAACCTGTCCGAGGACGAGAAAGCCGCCCTGCGCGCTGAGCGCGGCGATGGCGTCTGGCGCTTCAAGCTGGACCATCAGCGGATCGAGTGGACCGACGGCATACTCGGCGATATCTCCATCGATGCGGCCTCGGTCTCCGACCCGGTGCTGATCCGCGGCGACGGCCAGTTCCTTTACACGCTTGCCTCGGTGGTCGACGACACCGAGATGGGCGTGACCCACGTGGTGCGCGGCTCTGACCATGTGACCAACACCGCCACCCAGATCCAGATCATCGAGGCGCTGGGCGGCTCCGTGCCCTCTTTTGCGCACCATTCGCTGCTGACCGGCCCGCAGGGCGAGGCGCTGTCCAAACGCCTTGGCACGCTTGCCTTGCGCGATCTGCGCGAAGCCGGCGTGCAGCCGATGGCGCTCCTCAGCCTGATGGCCCGCCTGGGCTCTTCCGATCCGGTGGAGCTGCGCAGCGAACTGGCGGAGCTGGTTGAGGGTTTCGACATCAACCGCTTCGGCGCTGCGCCGACCAAGTTCGATGTCGAGGATCTGTATCCGCTGACCGCCCGCTACCTGCAGTCGCTGCCGCTGGAGGCCGTGCAAGGCCATGTGGACGCGCTGGGCGTCCCGGCTGATAAGCAGGCGGCCTTCTGGGACATGGCCAAGGAAAACATCACCACGCTCAAGGACCTCGGCGGCTGGTGGGAGCTGTGCCGTGACGGCGCCGAGCCGCTGGTGGCTGATGAGGACAAGGATTTCATCGCCGAGGCGATGGCGCTGCTGCCCGAAGGCCCCTATGACAGCGAAAGCTGGGGCAAGTGGACCGCCGCGGTGAAGGAGGCCACCGGCCGCAAGGGCAAGGGGCTTTTCATGCCGCTCCGCAAGGCCGTGACCGGCATGGAACGCGGCCCCGACATGTCGGCGCTTCTGGCACTGATGGAAAAGGTCCGGGCGCGCGGCTGATCCGCTCCCCGGCAAGGCATTCCAGAAGGGCGGAGCCGCGGGTTCCGCCCTTTTTCGTCCCGCTTTGCTGAAAAACAGCAGAAGCGCTCCCGCCCGCCGGAGCTGCATCAAAGATGCAACCCCTGCCGTTGGGCCGGGCGCCGCGCAGACGCGCGGCGCAGCACCGCGCCCCGGCGCGGTGCCATGCCCAACTGAGCATGGTGCAGCTTGCCTGCGCCTGAACAGGCGGGAGGGCGCCGTTTGCAGGAGAGAAAGCCAGTGTAGCCTTAGCCGGCGCTGCCCTTGCCGAGGTCCTTGCGCATCTCCGCAGCTGCCTTGGCCATTTCCGGGTTGGGGTGGTTTTCCAGCTCCTGCAGCGACTTGTGCATCCAGCCCATCACCGAGGGCGAGTCGCTGCCGCAGCGGGCGATCGGCGGGAAAGCGCAGCGCAACAGGTGGCGCGCAGTGACTGGCGGCACTTTCACATTGGGAAACTGAGGCTCCCGGGTGCTGCTGGTTTCATCCGCCGGCATGTTCTCCCACAATAGCCGCCCCAGCCGGCCCATCACCTCCACGGCGGTACCCGGGTCGTTGATGCCCGGCGACAGCGCCCGCTGTGCCGTCTCCGCCAGCAGGGTGAGGCCGAAGGACGGGTCCTGATCGAAGCTGCGCACGTCGCCGATGTCGATCGCCTTGGAGGCTGCCTTGCAGAACGTGTTGTCTCCAGCCGTAGCCCAGGCCACCGGCTGGCCGCGCAGGATGTACTCACCCGGTGCCCGGGTCAGGGTGATCTCGGTGCCGGCCTCCTCCGCAAACTCATTCAGCTGGGCCATCCCGGCAAAGCGCACAAAACCGCTGCGGGCGGCCGGGATTTCCACCGCATCACCCGGAATGCCGCTGCTGTCAGAGCATTGGCCGCCTAGGCAGGGGGTGTTCAAGCGCGCGCGCATGCTGTCGCGGGTCCGGGCTTCGATCAGCCGCAGCGTGTGATCCATGCTGCCAAGCCCTGACAGGTGGTCAATCCAGCGCAGGATTGCGCCGACGATCAGGATCACGACGAAGATGGTGATGCCAAACACCACAAGGGCACCCTCGGGCGTGTAATACCAAGCCCGGAACAGGATCACCCCGCTGAGCGAATAGATGAAACCGCCCACAAATGTCGCCAGCACCCGGTGGGTCACGGTATCCTCCAGCAGCAGCCGGTAGACCCGCGGCGTCGCCATCGAGGCGGCGGTGCGGTAGGCGCTGACCATGACGTTGAGCGAAAAAGTGGTGACGGCCAGCATGCCGGAGGCGAGGATCGTCAGCACCGGCAGCACTGCCTCGCGCCCGAAATCCTCGCTGAGATTGTCGGGCAGCAGCGGCTTGGCCAGCGGCGCCAGCAGCAGCGCCAACAGTGAGAGAACAGAAATCAGAACCACCCTGAACCAGAGCTTGCGGGAAATCCGCCTGAGGTACAGGAGGCTCTGCTCAATCATGCGCCGAGCTTATCCTGCGTGCTCCGGTTCTGTCGATCAGATCGTCGAACAGGGCGCGCTCCGTGCGGCTCAGCCGCTGATGGCGCGGATAACGCGGCGCCGCCCGGTCGTCCAGGACGGGGGCGTCCCAGCCGTCGGTGGTCGCGATGAAGTCCTGCACGCCTTCCTGGCCGAACACCTGCAGATAGCCCTGCAGCACCACGTCCAGATAGCTCAGCAGAATCGGATGCTGCTCGGTGACGCCATTCTGCTTGTCCGCTGCCACCGCATAGACGGAAATCTCCGGCGCCCCGTCCAGCCCGTGCTGCACCTTGTCCGATGCGGGCAGCCGCTCATAGGCGAACTCGCGTTCGTCCAGCGCCGCCCAGTCGGCCCCGGGCACCTCGGCAATCAGCCCGCTGATCGTGCTGGCGTCACAAGGCACCGCCGACAGAAACGCCACCTCGCGCAGGTCCGTATGCACCCAGGCGCGCCGCCAGCCGCGCAGCCGGGCAGGCTGTGCGCCGCCATAGCCATGCGTTGCCGTGTTCACCAGGCTGCCGTAGCCAAAGAAGTATGGAGCCGTCATCCGCTGCACCTTTCTGCCGCAATTCCGGTTATTGATGTATGTCAAACCGCTTTTTGGCGCCGTGTGCAATAAGCGATGCACCATAGCTGCGGGAGCAACCCATGCGGATTACCAAAAGGACCAACATTGCGGTGCGGCTGCTGATGTATTGCGCCGCCCATGAAGACCGCTTGGTGACCAAGGCCGAGATCGCCGAATGCTGCAACATCTCGGAAAACCACCTGGCGCAGGTGATCAACCAGCTGAGCCAGCTTGGCTACCTGGCGACCCAGCGCGGCCGCAACGGCGGCATGAACCTGGGCAAGCCCGCGGCAGAGATCCGGATCGGCGACGTTTTCCGGGATGTCGAAGGCAACCTGCCGATGGTGGAGTGCTTTGCCGACGCGGACAACACCTGCCCGCTGTCCGATGCCTGCCGCCTCAAGGTGGCGCTGGCGGACGCAGCGCAGGCCTTCTATGCCTCGCTGGACGATATCTCGCTCGAATCCCTGGTCTGCGACAACCATGACCTGATGCGCCTGCTGCAGCCGGTTTCCTGCGGCGCCCGCTGAGGCCGCCGCAGTTTTGATCATTCGCGGGCCCGCAGGATGCGGGCCGGTTTTGCTGCCAGCGGCCGCAGGGCAAAGGCCAGCCCGGCCAGCAGCGTTGTCAGCACTCCGCCTGAAATGACCATCAGTGCATTCGGCCAGATCACCGCATAGCTGGTCTCGAACACATAGGCATTGATCGCCCAGGCCCCGGCAATGCCGGCAGCCAAGGCAACCATTCCTGCCGCCGCGCCCAAGAGGGCCGAGCGCAGGGCAAAGCTTGCCAGGATCTGCTTGCGCGGCGCGCCCAGCGTTTTCAGCAGCGCCGCCTCATACCGGCGCGCGGGCTCGCCGGCAGCCGCGGTTCCCAGCAGCACCAGGAAACCGGTCAGCAGCGTTGCCGCGGCGCCATAGGCGGTGGCGGCGGCCAGCTGGCGCAGGATGTCCGACACCCGGTCGATGGCATCGCGCATGCGGATGGCGGTGATATTCGGCATCTCCCGCGCCAGATCGCGCAGGATTGCAGCCTCGGCCTGCTCCTCGGCATAGACGGTGGCGATGAAGCTGTGCGGCGCGCCGGCCAGGGCCGACTCGTTCAGCACCATGACAAACCCCATCCCCGCAGTGGAGAAATCCACATTGCGGAAGCTGGTGATGGTGCCGGTGATATCGCGCCCCAGGATGTTGAGGGTCAGCGTATCGCCCAGGCTGAGCCCCATTTCCTCCGCTTCCTCGGCGGCAAAGCTGATCTGCGGCGCGCCGGTATAGTCCTCCGGCCACCACTTGCCGGCGGTGACCTCGGTGCTCTCCGGCTGGGCCGCCGCATAGGTAATGCCGCGGTCGCCGCGCACCACCCAGTGATCGCCTGCAACCTCGGTGGCGGGCTGGCCGTTGATGCGGGTCAGCACCCCGCGCAGCATCGGCGCGTTTTCCACCCGGGTCACGGCGGGATCGTTGTTCACCCGCTCCAGGAAAGCGGGCATCTGGCTGCGCTGGATGTCGACAAAGAAGTAACTCGGCGCCACATCCGGCAGGTTGCCGGCAATCGCCCGGCGCATGTTGCCGTCGATCTGGCCGATGGCCGCCAGCACGGTAAGGCCCAGCCCCAGCGCCAGCACCGCGGGCACGGCGCCGTCCCGTGCGCTGCCGATCGAGGACAGCGCCCAGCGGAGGGCAGGGCGCCCGCGCGACGCCGCGGTGCTGCGGCGGGCCAGCAAACCGATACCAAGTGCTGCAACCAGCAGCACCAGCAGCGCGCCCATCAGCCCGCCCGCGGTCCACAGCGTCAGCTGCGCCGAGCCGCTGAACCAGGCTGCCAGCCCCACCAGCGCCGCCAGCGCCAGCGCGGTCGCCAGCAAATAGCGCGGCGCGGGCAGCCGGGTGCGGCTGGCAAAGGCATCGCGGAACAGCGAGGCCGCGCGGATGCGTTCGGCCCGCGCCAGCGGCCAGAGGGCAAAGATGAAGGCGGTCAGCACGCCATAGATCGCGGCCTCCGCCAGGGCGGACGGGTAGAGGGAGAACACCGCCGGAAAAGGCAGCTGCGCCGCAATCAGCGGCCCCAGCAGCAGCGGCCCCAGCCCGCCCAGCACCAAGCCGATGCCAACCCCGATCAGCGTCAGCGCGCCGATCTGCAGAAAGTAGGTGAGGAAAATCGTCTGCCGCTCCGCCCCCAACGTGCGCAGGGTGGCAATGGTGGCGGTCTTGGTCGCCAGATAGGCACGCACCGCGGCAGAGACGCCAACACCGCCCACCGCCAGGCCGGACAGGCCCACCAGCACGAGGAACCCGCCCAGCCGCTCGACAAAGGTGGTGATCCCCGGCGCGCCGTTCCGGGCATCCCGCCAGCGCATGCCGGTGGTCTCGAACAGCCCCTCGGCCTCTGCCTGCAGCGAGTTCAGATCACTGCCCGCAGGCAGCTCCATCCGGTATTTGGTGTCAAACAGCGTACCCGGTTCCAGCAGGCCGGACCCGGCCAGATCCTCAGTCCTGACCATGGTGCGCGGCCCCAGCTCAAAACCGGAGGCCGCGGCATCAGGTTCCAGAGCGATCATCGCTGTCAGTGTGAAGTCCTGGGTGCCCAGCCGGAAGCTGTCGCCCGGCTGCAAGCCCAGACGGTCGGCCAGCACCCGGTCCATCACCGCACCGGGCAAGCCCTCCGCGCCCGCCAGTGCCCTTTCCAGCGGCATGTCAGGGGCCAGCTTCATTTCCCCCTTCAAGGGGTAGAGACCGTCCACAGCCTTCACCTGCGTCAGCCCGCGTTCCTCGCCCACCGTGGCCATCGAGCGGAATTCGGCAATCCCGGAATAGCGGGCCGCGGTCCGCTCCACCCAGGCAAGCTCATCCTCATTGGCAAACCGGTAGGTGAAATTCAGCTCCGCATCGCCGCCCAGGATCGTGGCGCCCTCGCGCTCCAGCCCGGTTTCGATGGAGGCGCGGATCGAGCCAATGGCGGCGATCACCCCAACCCCCAGCGCCAGGCACGCCAGGAAAATGCGGAAGCCCTTCAGGCCGCCGCGCAGCTCCCGCAGGGCAAAGCGCCAGGCAAGGCGGAGGGCAGCGGCATTCATTCCGCCGCCTCGCGCGCCGCGTCCCCGTCGATGCGGCCGTCGCGCAGCCGGACTACCCGGTCGCAGCGTGCTGCCAGTTCCGGCGCATGGGTGACCATGACCAGCGTCGCGCCATAGCGGTCGCGCAAGCCAAACAGCAGGTCCATCACCGCTTCGCCATTGGCCTCATCCAGGTTGCCGGTCGGCTCATCCGCCAGCAGGATCGCAGGCCGCGGCGCCAGGGCGCGGGCCAGCGCTACCCGCTGCTGCTCGCCGCCCGACATCTGCGCCGGGAAGTGGCCGGCCCGGTGGCCAAGGCCCACGGCCTCCAATTCTGCCTGGGCGCGGTCAAAGGCATCCTTGACGCCCGCCAGCTCCAACGGCGTCGCCACATTCTCCAGCGCGGTCATGGTGGGGATCAGGTGAAAGCTCTGGAACACCACCCCCATGTTGTTGCGCCGGAACCGCGCCAGCGCGTCCTCATCCATCGCGGTCAGATCCGCGCCCAAGGCAGCCACCTTGCCGCCGGTCGCCTGCTCCAGCCCGCCCATCAGCATCAGCAGCGACGACTTGCCGGATCCGGACGGCCCCACCAGCCCCAAGGTCTCGCCCTGCCGCACGTCCAGCGAGATTGCGTGCAAAATCTCCACCGGGCCGGTATTGCTATTGAGGGTCAAAGACGCATCTAAGAGATGAAGAACGGGGCTGCTTTTCTCGGTCATCGGGCCTGCCTGTTGGATCCACCTTTCGGATATGGAGTGTTTGCGGCGATGCGCAAGATACTGGCACTGTTGAGTTTGCTGCTTTTTACGGGTGCTGCCTGGGCCGCACCGCTGCGGATCACCGCGCTGGGGGACAGCCTGGTGCAGGGCTACGGGCTGCCGCAGGGCCAGGGGCTGGTGCCGCAGCTGGAGCGCTGGCTGAACGAAAACGGCGCCGAAGTTGTCCTGCAAAACGCCGGTGTCTCCGGTGACACCACTGCAGGCGGGGCCGAGCGCGCCGAGTGGACGCTGTCGGACAATCCTGACGGGCTGATCGTGCTTCTGGGCGGCAATGACCTGCTGCGCGGGCTGGATCCGGAGGAGGCGCGCGCCAACCTGACCCGCATCCTGGAGGCGGCAGAAGCCAAGGGCATCGAAACCTTGCTGGTCGGCATGAAGGCGCCGGGAAACTACGGGCCCGAGTACAAGGAGGCATTTGACGCGATCTATCCGGAGCTGGCGTCGCAGTTCGGCGCAGTGCTGCATCCGGATGCCTTTGCGGGCATGGCTGCGGAAGCGGGCGGAGACCCGGCGGCAGCGCAAGCTTTCATGCAGGATGACGGTATCCACCCCAACGCCCGCGGCGTTGCGCTGAATGCTGCGGCCATCGGGCCGGCGGCCCTGCAGCTGATCGAGGCGATCGGCAAGTGAAAACAGCCCCGTCAGTCAGGGCTGTTTGAAACTCTCAAAGCAGATCGGAAGATCCGGATCAGGAGACCAGCGCGATATCCACAGCGGATTCACGGCCGTCGCGGCCTGCGCGCAGCTCGTAGGTCACTTTCTGATTGTCCGCCAGGCCGGTCAGCCCGGAACGTTCAACCGCGGAAATGTGGACAAAAATGTCCTTGCCGCCATCATCGGGTGCAATAAAGCCATAGCCTTTGGTGGTGTTGAACCATTTGACGGTGCCTGTGGCCATCGTCGTGTACTCCTAAGTCGTCTTCAGTTCTCTGCCCGCGTCATGCGGCAGTCCGGCAAGGTTTGCAGATGATCATGACCGCGCCAGGTGAGGTACAGTGATGGCATTCGCGTAACATCGCCGTGACAGAATTGGGGGCGAATCCCCTTTGGTGCAAGAAAAATGAGGTGTGACGCAGGGTTTCGCGGCAATATCCCGCAGGCCGGCGCCTAAAGCACCGTCACAACCGTGCCGAGCGGCACCCGTTCGTACAGGTCCACTACATGCTCGTTCAGCATTCGGATACAGCCGTTTGACACCGAATGGCCGATGGTCTGCGGCTGGTTGGTGCCGTGGATCCGGAAATAGGTGTCGACGCCGTTCTGGAACAGGTACAGCGCCCGGGCGCCCAGCGGATTGTCCGGCCCGCCCGGCTGGATGTATTCGTTGTCGATGAATTTGGCATAGGCCTTGGGGTCGCGCTCGATCATCTCGTCGGTGGGGCGCCAGGTGGGCCAGACCTTCTTGCGTTCGATCACCGCCTGGCCGGTGAACTCCAGCCCGGCCTTGCCGACGCCGACGCCATAGCGGATCGCCTTGCGCTTGTCGGTCACCAAATAGAGATAATAGGACCGCGGCAGCACCAGGATCTGGCCCGGGGCAAAACCCTTTTTGATCCGGACTTCCTGTGGTGCAGGGTCAAAAACCACCGGGTCCTTTTTCCGGGCCAGGGCAGGCAGCGGCAGCAAAGAGGCCGCGGCAGCCGCAGTGCCCGTGCTCAGAATCTTCCGGCGTGAAAACATGGCCATACCCCCGAACGTCTGGTGCATCTCATTTCATCTTCCGGCGGGAACCGCGTCCGGTCAACGGGTTTCCCGCGCAGGCCGCACAAGTGTTGCAGAGACGGGTTACGGCTTTGTGAATGCGGCTGCCGGCGGCCTTGCACAGCGGCTTGGGCTGACTATACGGGGGAAGGACTGCTTGAGGAGCCGATCCCATGGGAGCTAAAACCCTGACCTGCCTGTCCTGTGCCCAGCTGAACCGGGTGCCGGAGGACAAGCTGGGCCGCGGCCCGAAATGCGCAACCTGCGGCGCGGCGCTGCTGCCGGGCAAGCCGGTGGATGTGGATCCCGCGGTCCTGCAGAAAGCCGTCCAGAACGATGATCTGCCGCTGGTGGCGGACTTCTGGGCGCCCTGGTGCGGACCCTGCCGGTCCATGGCGCCGGAGTTTGCCAAGGCGGCCAGGACGCTGGGCGTCCAGGCACGGCTGGTCAAGCTCGATACCCAGGCCCACCCGTCCACAGGCGCCCGCTACCGGATCCGCGGCATTCCCACCCTGGTGGCCTTTGAGCGCGGCAAGGAAAAGAAGCGCCAGGCAGGCGCCATGCGGCAGGGGCAGATTGTGGGCTGGGTCCGCAGCTGAGGCGCGGTGCGCCTGCTTCCCGGTAGGGCCGTAAACGGTCAGAACAGGCGCTGTACCAGCCCGCGCGGTTTATGCGGCGTGCGGCTGGTCTTTGCGCTGTACTCACTGCCGCCGCTTTCCCGGCGGCTGCTGCGCCAATACAGAGCGGCGACCACGGTCACCGCAAGGAGTGCGGCGGCAAAGGGGTAAAGCAGGGCTGCGAGCCAAACGGGCCAGCCGCCAAGGAAGATAGCTGCGAGCATCAGGCCCAAGCCTGCGATCGCACCTATGACTGATCCTACCCATGCCATGCTTTGTCCCCAATGCGTCTTGGTCCCCCGATTAGAGTAGAAATCCAAGCTTCAGGAAACAACTGTGCAAAAGGCTAGGGCAGATGCCTTATAGGTGGAGATTTACGCGTTCAGCTATGCCTTTGGTGGTAAAACTGCGGTTCTGGCGCCTTTTGCCGCCACGCAGTTTCAGGCCGCGGCTGTCTTTGACCTCCGGGACTCCGCCCGGGTGTCAGCCATGGCGGCAGTGCCCCGCCAGGCCAGCGTGACGACCGCCAGAATTGCCACCGCGGTGCCGGCCGCCGGATACATCAGCAGGCTGAGCCAGACCGGCAGCCCCAGCGCTGCATACCCAAGCACCGCGGCGCACAGCCCTGCAATCATTCCAAGGAAAATGCCTGCCCAAGCCATCACGCCTCCTGTTCTGCTGCGCCGGCCGGATCCTCCTGACCCGGTTGCAACCGGTTGCCTCCGGAACATCCTGCAGGGGAATGTGTTCAAAATGCGTAAACATTGCGAAAAGCTTTTGCCGCGCCAGCGCCGGAGACCGGGCCATTTTCGCGGCCATACGCCCCGCGGCGCTGGCAGCGGCCTATTTCGAGGTCAGCGCCTGGCCGTCCTTGGCCTTGGGCATCTTGCCCTTGCCCTGCTGCAGCACATGGGCCAGTTCATGCGCCAGAAACGCCGTGTCCTTGGCAAAGGCGGGCTTCATCACAAAGATGTCGTTGCCCACGGTGAAGGCGCGGGCCTTCAGCTCCTTGCAGACGTCCTTGGCATTGCCGCCGCTGTGCACCCGCACCTTGCCCAGATTGCCGCCGAAATGCGCCTCCAGCCCCTTGCGAAGGTCTCCGGGCAGCTTCTTTTCCGTGGTGCCCTCCGGTGCGGTCTTGAGCTTCTTGCGCTTGGCCTTTTTGCCCTTGGTCGCCTCAACCTCTGCCTTCACCTCTTCCGGTTTCAAAGCCATGCGGGATCCTTTCCAACGCTTTAATCAACCAAGGGCGCGCCGGGCGCCTGAGGTGAGGGTAGCGCAGGTTGGCGGAAAGGCGAAATGGGGAAGGGCGGCTAGCTTTTGCCCCATTGGGGGCGTGTCACGAAGTGGCACGGCCCGCGCCAGACCTTCCCGTCATGCCGGAGGCATGCTTTCAGCATGGCGAAGGCGCATTCGCGCCCTCCCAAGGTCAGGCTCGGGCCTTGTGTTGCGCAGCGTAGTTCGCCAGCAAGGTCGTTCTCGAAACAGGCTAGCGAATTATTCCAGCGGCAGGTACAGGCCGTCAATTCAATCAGCTATGCAGAATTCTTCCGGATGGCTTTCAATATATTTTACCATTTGAAGTGCCAGGCTGTGCACAATGGTTTCAGCTTCCAGGCGTTGCCCCGCTGCGGAGCGGAGCATTGTGTCTTTCATTTCGGTGCTGGCGCGTCTCATTGCTGAACGAAAGGCACTATTGCGCGCGTCCCCCGGGACCGTATCAAGGTGCCTCAGAATAGGGGCAATATCCTTAGCCACGCGCTCCACATCGTCAGCTAGTTCTTTTTGGTTGAGCTTCCTTAAGCAGGAGACAACGTCAGCTGACATGTAACCTGCATTCCCCATGAATTGCAGGAATCCTCCGTTCAAGATCTGGGCGCGGAAGTACTCCAAGCAGAAAAAGATCATTTGCCCTTCGGTCATCAGCCCCTTGGAAACCAGTTCCCTAAGCGTGTCCAGTTTGAAGGCTTCCAGTGCGGCCCAGACTTCTTCTGAGGCAGATTCCCCGAGAAGCCTGTCGTAGTAATCTTCGATCCTCAGGTCGAGGTCAGTTTCGGGAGACAGAAAATCTGCCTCCCGGATTGTTGGCTTCGGCAGGGTCAATTGGTTTCCTGCCAAAAGCCGTTTCAGCCAGTTCACCGCGCAAACTTCTTGTGCTTCAGGCGCTTGGGCTCCAGCGCGTCGGGACCCAGACGGCGCTTCTTGTCCTCTTCGTAGTCTTCGAAGTTGCCCTCGAACCACTCCACATGCGCATCGCCCTCAAAGGCCAGGATGTGGGTACAGATCCGGTCGAGGAAGAAACGGTCGTGCGAGATCACCACGGCGCAGCCGGCGAAATCGACCAGCGCGTCTTCCAATGCCCGCAGGGTTTCCACGTCCAAATCGTTGGTCGGTTCGTCGAGCAGCAGCACGTTGCCGCCCTCTTTCAGCAGCCGCGCCATGTGCACCCGGTTGCGCTCACCACCTGAGAGCAGCGACAGTTTCTTCTGCTGGTCGCCGCCCTTGAAGTTGAAGGAGGAGCAATAGGCGCGGGAATTGACCTGCGCGTCGCCCAGCTCGATGATCTCGGCGCCGCCGGAGATTGCTTCCCACACGGTGTCGTTGTCGTTCAGATCGTCGCGCGACTGGTCGACATAGGACAGCTTCACGGTGTCGCCGTACTCAACAGAGCCCTCGTCGGGCTGCTCCTGGCCGGTCAGCATCTTGAACAGGGTCGATTTACCGGCGCCGTTGGGGCCGATCACGCCGACAATGCCGCCCGGCGGCAGCGAGAAGTTCAGGCCTTCGATCAGCTGCTTGTCGCCATAGTGCTTGGCGAGGCCGTTGACCTCGATCACCTTGGAACCAAGGCGCGGGCCGCTGGGGATGACGATCTGGGCGCGGCCGACCTTCTCGCGTTCGGACTGCGACGCCATCTCGTTATAGGCGGCAATACGCGCCTTGGACTTGGCCTGGCGGGCTTTCTGGCCCTGGCGCATCCACTCCAGCTCGCGCTCCAGCGTCTTCTGCTTGGCCTTGTCCTCGCGGGCTTCCTGCTCCAGCCGCTTGGCCTTCTGCTCCAGCCAGGCGGAATAATTGCCCTCGTAGGGAATGCCGCGGCCGCGGTCGAGTTCCAGGATCCAGCCGGTGATGTCATCCAGGAAGTAGCGGTCGTGGGTGACACACAGGATGGTGCCCTTGTAGTCGATCAGGTGCTGCTGCAGCCAGGCGATGGTCTCGGCGTCGAGGTGGTTGGTCGGTTCGTCGAGCAGCAGCATGTCGGGCGCTTCCAGCAGCAGCTTGCACAGCGCCACGCGGCGGCGCTCACCACCCGAGAGGTTGGCGGGCATCGCATCGTCCGGCGGGCAGCGCAGCGCCTCCATCGACACGTCCACCTGGCTGTCCAGGTCCCACAGGTTCTGGGCGTCGATCTCGTCCTGCAGCTTGGCCATCTCCTCGGCGGTCTCGTCCGAGTAGTTCATCGCCAGCTCGTTGTAGCGGTCCAGGATGTCCTTCTTGGCCTGCACGCCCAGCATGACGTTTTCGCGCACGGTCAGGTTTTCGTCCAGCTGCGGTTCCTGCGGCAGGTAGCCGACCTTGGCGCCTTCTGCAGCCCAGGCCTCGCCGGTGAAATCCTTGTCGAGGCCGGCCATGATCTTCATCAGGGTGGACTTACCGGCGCCGTTGACGCCGACCACACCGATCTTCACACCGGGCAGGAAGGAGAGGTGGATATTTTCAAAACATTTCTTGCCACCCGGGTAGGTCTTGGAGACACCCTGCATGTGGTAGACGTACTGGTAGGAGGCCATCTGATTGCTCCGTTAAGGGGGAAATTTGCTGGCTGGTGTGATAGCCGAAGGGCGCAGGCGGGGCAATGAGGGATGCAGTGCTTCGCGGAGCGTGTCCGGACCGCAGAAAGGGGGGGGGCGCAGCCCGCCCTTGCCCGACTCACCCCTTCGGGCGCAGACTGAAAGGCACCAGAAACACGAGGGCGCCCCGGATTGCCGTTTGCCGCGCCCAGACCTGAAGATGCCGCCGGAAAACGGGCCGCACCGGCCTTATGGCGGCGCAGACCTGAGCCAGAGCGGCCGGGGGGCCTTCACAGCACAGGAGGACCCCACGATGATCGCCTCACGCCTGAAACATCATCTCGAGGCACAGGGCCTGCCGTTCGGCACCGTCCGCCACCCCTATACCGCAACTGCGGCAGAATGCGCGGAATCGGCGCATGTGCCGGGGGATCACCTGGCCAAGTCAGTGCTCATCCACATGGAAGAAGGCCCGGTTCTGGCCGTGGTGCCGTCCAACCAGACGGTTGACCTGCACGCGCTGCAAACGATGATGGACCGCCGCCTCGGTCTGGCGCCGGAACATGAACTGAACCAGGTCTTTGACGACTGCGACCCGGGCGCGGCGCCTTGCGTTGGCGCGGCTTATCATGTGCCCACCGTGATCGACGACAGCCTGACCGGGCTCGACAAGGTCTGGTTCGAGGCCGGCGACCACAAGACGCTGATCGAAATGAAGGGTGACGATTTCGACACCCTGATGAAGGACGCCAAGCACGGCTCCTTCTGCACGGTCCACTGACGCGCGCGTCAGCGGCCCGTACTTCTGAGCAATCGGCCAGCTGCCCCGATCACCGGGGCGGCGCCTGCCGGTGCGTCAGAAATCGAACAGATCTTCCAGGAAGTTCTTCTTGCTCTTTTTCTTGTACGGCTTGCTGTAGCGCGGGTCGTGATGGCCGCCGCGGTCCTCATGGCGCTGCGGCGGCGGTGCGGCCTGCGCGGGCTGGACGGAGCGCTCGATGATCTTGTCCAATTCGCCCCGGTCCAGCCAGACGCCCCGGCACTGCGGGCAATAATCGATCTCCACCCCGGCGCGGTCGGCCATGACCAGAGTGGTTCCGTCAATCGGGCACTGCATCTGCTTCTCCTTGCTCAACTCCTGCACTTCACGTGGGCAGTGCAGCTGCGCTGCGCAAGACAAAGCCAGCGCAAAAAACACGGATTTTGCGGGTTTCCGCCCATTTCAGGAAAGCTGACGCGTGGTAAGCTGCCTTCAAATCAAGGAGGCAAAGATGAGCAGCAAAACCATTCAGGCGGGGCTCCTGACCCTGATCCTTGCGGCGGCCCCGGCCTATGCCAGGGGCGGTGAAGGCGGCGGCGGCGGCGGTGATAGCGGCGGCGGCCAGAGCAGCGGGCTGAGCTCGCGGGCCACGCGGGCGGTTGTCACCACGTTGACCCGCGGCTTCGACCGCTGCAGCGAGCTGCCGCAAGTCTACAAATTCGACTGTTTCCGCCACACCTACAAGCTGGCCGCGCAGAAGCTGGACAGCAACCAGGCCTATGCGGAAGCAGCCAAGGCGCTGGTGCTGGTTGAGGAAACCCTGACGCAGGCCGTGAAACAGAACCTCGACCCGGCGCAAAAACCTGTGCGCAAGGGGCTGAATTTCTACCGGGCGGTGAAGCCTGCCGCGGTGCCGCAGATCAAGCGGCAGACGGAACGGGCGATGCAGCAGGCCGAAACGATCCTGCTGCGGTCGCCTGCGAACAAACAGGTTCATTACGCCCGCATTGCCGAAGCGGTGAACTCCAACAAGGTGCTGCTGCGCTCCGCGATGCTGCCCGGCGCCGCGATCCGGCTGGCCTGGCAGTTCCTGAAAAAGGCGGTTCCGGCCTGATCCCCGGGTCCCGCCTCAGCGCACCACGTGCACCGCGCAGGACGCGTGGCGCACGACATGGCCCGACGTCGACCCCCACAGCAGGTCCTGCATCGACGGACGGTGCGAGGCGAGGATGATCAGATCAGGCTTGTTCTGCTCCGCCCAGTCCAGGATGGTGCGGCCGGAATGGCCCTCCACCAGCACACCTTCGGCATTGGGCAGGGTCTGCGCCAGCCCGTCCAGTTCCGCCTGCAGTGCCTTGCGGGTGTCATCCAGGAAATCCGCCGGGATATAGGAGATCGCATAGGCCGGAACCTGTTCGATCACATGCAGCAGCGTGACCTTGGCCCCCGGTGCTGACAGCAGCCGCGCCACTTTCAGCGGTCCGGTCACATCCCGTTCCGGATCAAAGGAAATCGGCACCAGAACATTATGATACATAGGTTGCCTCCATTGTTTGAAACCTGCTCCAGAGTAGCCGCGCCCGCGGCTGCCTGCCTTGACCCGGGTCAAGGCGGGCACTGACCTGCGCAATGGGGCCGGGGGTCAGGAGCCAAAGACCTCCGCCACGTCGTACATCACCGGCTCAAAGCTGCGGCACAGCTCATTGATCTTTCGGTTGCGCTCGCGCATTTCCGGGCTGCGCAGCATCGCCATGAAATCCTCGCGGCGGCGCCATTGCGAATAATTGGCGATGCGGGTCTGGGCGTCATTCACATGCAAGCCGGCCGAAATGAAGCCGGGCTGTTTGGAGATGAACTCGGAATAGGCGTCCTCCAGCGCCTCCAGCAGGTCCTGGCAGGTCCCTGGCGTCATCTCGAAGGTGGTGATAACGGTCTGGATATCAGCGGTTTTTGCTATTTTTGGCATTGGCTCCTCCGTTCACTCCCCCCAGCCTACGCCTGTTCGCGCTGAAAGCGCACGCGTTTTTTGGTGTATGCACTTATATGGATCTTTCACACCAGTTAACACAACTTTAACCATAAGTCGAAACCGTTTGCGCACGCCAACCTGAGGCCTTGGGATGAAACCTGCCTTTGCCGCTGCTCTTGCCCTGGCGCTGGCCCAGCCGGCGGCTGGCGGGGCGTGGCTGGAACACCCCGGGCAGGGCTTTGCATCGGCCAGCGCCACCTACCGGCACACTGGCAGCACCACAGAGCACGAACTGGGCTATTACGGCGCTTACGGGATAAGCCCCAAGCTCACCCTCGGTGTCGATCTGAGCCAGACCGCGGATGTGTCCGGCCACGCGCTGGTCTTTGCGCGGCTGCCGCTGCGCAAGGGCGACCGCTACCGGCTTGCTGTTGAGGCTGGGGCAGGCGGCAATCATGTCCGCGGTCTCTGGCAGCTGATGCAGAAAACCACCCTATCCTACGGGCGCAGTATCAAAACCGGCCGCGGCAGCGGCTGGCTGGCGATTGACGCCGCTTATGAACTGCGCAACAGCGGCCAGGAAGCGATCTGGAAGCTGGACACCACAATCGGCCTGAACCGCCCCGGCAAGGCGGCGCCGATGCTGCAGGCCGAGGCCTCCAAGCCGGACGGCGGCCAGTTTTCCTATACGGTTACACCTGCGCTGCGCTACCCGCTGAAGCATCGGCGGGAGCTGTTGATCGGGCTGGAATACCGCCAGGCGGGCCAGCGCAGCCTTGGCCTGAAACTGGGCCTGTGGCAGAAGTTCTGAACCCTGCTCCGGAACCTGGAAGGTGCCCATGGCCAGCCCGATCCGCCCCACCGATGACGACGCCCGGAAACTGGCGCAAGGCCTGATGGCGCAGGCGCGCTTTGCCGCGCTGGGCGTGCTGCTGGAGGAGGGCGCACCGCTGGTCACCCGGGTTGCCTTTGCCCTGGACCCGCAGGGCGGCCCGGTCAGCCTGATCTCGGAACTGGCCCAGCACACCCAGGCGCTGCACCGGAACCCTGCCTGCTCGCTGCTGGTGGGGGAGCCGGGCGGCAAGGGCGACCCGCTCACCCATCCCCGGCTCAGCCTGATCTGCCAGGCGGAGTTTCTCAGCCGCCGGAGCCCGGAGCATGAGCCGCTGGCCGCGCATTACCTGCGCAGCCAGCCCAAGGCAAAGCTGTACCTGCAATTTGCCGACTTCGCCTTTGTCCGGTTCCGGGTGACGGCAGCGCATCTGAATGGCGGTTTCGGCAAGGCCTTTCATCTGGGCGCCGCCGATCTGCAGCCGCCGGGCCGGCCCTAGCCGTCCATTCTCAGCAGCACCTGCACCTCGCCCTTGACCGCCTCCTGCCAGCGCAGATGGATCTCGTCCTGGTTCGCGCCCTGCTGGGTATTGCAATAAGGCATGCTGTAGCGGTTGCTGTTGCCGCTTGTCCGGACCGGCCCCAGCGGCACCACGCTGTCGGCAAAACGCGCGTAGCCTTGAAACGGCAGCTTTCCATTTGCCCTGACGGCCCAGGACGAGGACGCCGACGACTGGTTGTGCCGTATCCGCAAGGGGTTGGCGGAATGGGTGCTGACGTTGTGGTACATGTTGCCCTCAAAGACCACGTTGAAGGAGCGGGTGAAATCCAGATCCGAAAAGCTGGTGTCGACCCGCTCGACCCGGTCGATACTGCCATTGAGCGAGCGGAACTTGTTGCCGGTCACGGACAGCCCGTTCAGGTAATGGCCGCTGCCGTAGGGTTTGACCACGATATAGCTGAACCAGGGCGCCACGTTGCCGGACAGGAACACATTGGCGGTCACCGACAGCGCACTGAAGGAAAAGCCGCTGGTGAAGTCCGGCGTCGGGTCCCGCTCGTTGGTCCACTCGATGAAGCAATTGTCGATGTAATTGTCCGACACGGTTGAGGTGCAGTTGTTGGACGTCAGCACCAGCCCCGCCGTGCGCACGCCATTCGCCACGCTGTCGCCCTGGAAGAAGTGGTTGCCGGTCACCGTGTTGTAGCTGCCCGACAGAATGGCAAAATGGCGGAACCTGGTGGCCCGGTTGCCGCGCAGCTTGGCGTCGTTGGCGTTCACGTTCAGGCCGATGCTGACCCGGTCTTCCACGTCCAGTGCATCCTCATCCGACAGGAACTGGCAATTGTCGACCAGCATGCCCTGGCAGCCGGTTCCGATCGAGGTGATGCCGCGGTCCTTGGGGCGGGAGATGAAGCAGCTGTCGATAGCAAACACCGAGCCGGAGGGCGCCAGGCGCAGGGCGCTGCAGCGGCCGTTGCACTGCAATTCGATGTCCTGCACCCCGATTTTGCTGAGCGAGCTGAAGCCGCTGAAGTCCACCAGGTACTTGAAATCGCGGAAGGTGAAAGTCTGGGTACCCTCGGCATCATAAAGCGCGGCGCTGAGGGTCAGCTCGCCGGCGCCGGTGTTCTTGGATCTCACATAGACCTCGCGGCCGGCCCCGGCGCCCTCGACCAATGAGCCGACCTTGATGTTGGCGATATTGGCGACATTGGTCAGCTTCTTGGACTCCGAAGCGCTGTAGGTCGCCTGCGAGGTTACCACACCGGTGTCCCAGGCGGCGCTGCTGGCGGCTTCCAGCTGGCCGTTGCGGATGATCCGGCGGGTGGCGTAGGAGGTCTTGTTCGGCACTGCCGCCTGCATGTCGATTGGCGCGGTGACGGTGATCTTGCGGCCCATCAGGTCCAGCGATTCATGATCCGCATTGTTGAGCAGCGCCTGAAACGCCTTCTTGAAGCCCAGTTCCTCATCGCCAAAGGCCGCCGCATAGGAGGGAAAATCGAAGTTCTTTGTCAGCAGCAGCATCTGATTGGCGGGCATCGACACGGTGCCTTCGAAAACCGCTTCATTATTCAGCGAGACGGTGCTGCCAAGGTAGAACTCACCTGCGGGCACCAGCACCCGCCGCCCGTCCGCCGCCGCATCGGCGGCCTCGAAAGCCGTGGTGCAATCAGTGCTGCCATCGCCGACCGCGCCATAATCGGTCACGTCCACCAGGCTCAGCATATCGCGCAGGAAGGCGCTGGTGATGTCGGTGATCTCGATGTCGTCGATCCGCACGACACCGCCATTGACCCCGGTCAGATCCAGTCCGAAGTGGCCATAAGCCGCGGTGCGGCCCCAGGGCATGTCCACCCCGCCGCGGCTGCCGCTGCCGACAATGCCGGTGACCTCGACCACCTCGCCATAGGTGGTCAGCGCAACCTGCGGGGCGGCTTCGGTGACCCCGTTGATATGGCTGCCGCCGCTTGCCGCGGCCCAGCCCGCTATCCGCACTGACGGCAGCGCACCGCTGACCGCCTTGATGCGCGCCTTGATCTGCAAATAGCAGCCCGGCTCCAGCGGCGTCTGGCCCATGAAGCGCAGTTTCTGGGTGTTTTCGGTTTTCTGCAGCTCCAGGCAGCCGCCGAAATCCGCATCCGCGGCCACAAAAACGGCGTTGGCAGCACCGTCATAGGTGTCGGACCCGGGGGTGCCGTCGCCGCTGGACCAGACGTTCAGCCCGTCTGCAAATGCAGGCGGCATCAGCGCCAGCCCTTCGGTGATTACCTTGTTCATGGGAGTACCCTTTCCTGCTGCGCATGTCGCGTTCGGGGAACAGGGTGTAGTCTTGCGGCGTTAACATTGCCCGAGAGGGGCGTACGCTGCCACCGGCTCAGCTGCTTTCCGCCTCGCCTGTCAGAAGGTGCACTGCATTGATTTTCCAGTCACTTCCGGCTTTAACCATTTGGTAATCCAGCAAGTGCACGCGGCCTTGCGCGTCGGTGATCATCACCCGCTGCCACAGGCTGCCCGCCACCTCGCGCAGGTCCAGATAGCGCACTTCGGCCGGGCGCCAGACCATCGGGTAGCCCTGCCGCACCATCTGGCCGAACCGTTCCGGCGTGCCGAAAATTCTGCGGATCGAAGGGGAGGCATAGGTGAAGGCGGTTTCCGCATCCTCGCGGAGGAAGGCCGAGATCTGATCGCCGATCACCTTGGTGACCGGCGCCTTCTGAGCTGCGGCCGGGAGGGCCAGAAGAAAAACACTTACCCCCGCAAAAAGAACACCGCGCATCTGTTCCCCCCGGCTCGCCAGACTCCAGTTAGGGTGAAGTGACGTTGCGTCAAAAACTTTTTTTGCCGGGCGGGGCGCCTGACCCGAAGGGTCCGGGGCAGGGCATGAAAAAGGGGCGCGGAACCCGCACCCCTTCAGTGTCCTTTTTGCGGCGGCTTATGCCAGCTCGCCTGCCAGTGCCTTTTCGATCAGGGCGATGGTGTCCTCGACGCCGTACAGCGCAATGAAGCCGCCGAAACGCGGGCCTTGCGAGGCACCCAGCAGCACCTCGTAGATGGCCGAGAACCAGGCGCGCAGCGGCTCAAACCCGTGGATCTTGCCGATGGCAAAGACCACCGACTGCAGGAATTCCTCATCCGCGAAATCCGCCTCGGGCAGCGGATCGTCGTTGCCGGCGAACTCGTTCTTCTTGGCGATCGCGGCCAGTGCCGCTTCCGGCGACTTCAGCGCGTCCGCCAGATCCTGCAGCGCCGCGCGCTCCTGATCGGTGGGCAGGCGGAATTCCTTGGCCGGTTTCACGAAGTCGTTGAAGTAACGCACCGCAAAGCCCGCGGCCTGATCCATGCCCGGATGGGTCTCCGGCGTTGCGTTGGGGGCGTATTTGTTGATGAAGCCCCACATGGTTTCCTTGTCCTCGGCGCTGGAAGCGGAGGCGAGGTTCAAGAGCATCGAGAACGGCACCACCATGTCCGACTGCGGCACGTCACCGCCGTGGATGTGCCACACCGGGTTGTTCAGCTGCGCCTTCAGGTCCTGCCCGTGGTAGGCGCGCAGCTGCTGGTGGTATTCATCCACCGCCTTGGGGATCACATCGAAATGCATCCGCTTGGCGGTCTTGGGCTTCTGGTACATGAAGTAGGCCAGCGACTCTGTCGAGGCATAGGTCAGCCATTCGTCGATCGAGACGCCGTTGCCGGAGGATTTGGAGATCTTCTGGCCGTTTTCATCGAGGAAAAGTTCATAGGTGAAATGCTCCGGCGCACGCTGGCCCAGCACCCGGCAGATGCCGTCATAGATCGGCGTGTTGGTGGAGTGGTCCTTGCCGTACATCTCGAAATCGACTTCCAGCGCCGCCCAGCGGGCGCCGAAATCGGGCTTCCACTGCAGCTTCACGTTGCCGCCGGTCACCGGCAGGGTCCATTCCTTGCCGTCCTCGTCGTCGAAGGTGACCGTGTAGGTTTCGGCGCAGACCTTCTTCATCGGCACGTACAGAACGCGGCCGGTTTCCGGGTGGATCGGCAGGAAGATCGAATAGGTCTGGCGGCGCTCCTCGCGCAGGGACTTCAGCATGATTGCCATGATGTCGTCGTATTTCTCGACGGCGCGCTTCAGGATCTCGTCGAACTGGCCGGACTGGTAGAATTCGGTGGCAGAGTAGAACTCATACTCGAACCCGAAGGTGTCCAGGAACCGGCGCAGCATGGCGTTGTTGTGGTGGCCAAAGCTCTCGTGCGTGCCAAACGGGTCCGGCACCGAGGTCAGCGGCTTCTGCAGGTGTTCCGCCAGCGCCTCCTGGTTGGGGACGTTGCCGGGGACCTTGCGCATCCCGTCGAGGTCGTCGGAGAAGCAGATCAGCCGCGTCGGGATGTCCGAGATGGTCTCGAACGCCTTCTTGATCATGGTGGTGCGGGCGACCTCGCCGAAAGTGCCGATGTGCGGCAGGCCCGACGGGCCATAGCCGGTTTCAAAGAGGACATAGCCCTTTTCCGGCGCGCCCTTGGCATAACGTTTGAGAACCCGGCGGGCTTCTTCAAACGGCCAGGCTTTGCTCTTCAGAGCTTCTTCGCGCACATCAGACATCATGTTCTCCATCGGCGGCGGTTGCGTCAGTTTTCGGGGTGCCGCGTGATCTGTCCGGATACCCTATGCATCCGGCCATTCCCTCTATTGTGCCGATGCAGCATGAGTCAATAATGCCAGCCCTGCCGGAGCCGGGATTTGCGGCGTTGCGCCGCGCAAAAAACAGCGTCCGGGCACAGCCTGTTGTTGAACCTCCCCGCGGGCGTACCTATCCTGTGCAGGTCAGTATTGCGCAAATAAGGATTTCGTCCATGAGTGAGCAAACCCCGCATCCGATGACCCCGCAGGACTGCCTTGTGGCCCTGATGGTGGCGGTCTCGGCCTCGGACGAAAACATCCGCACCGCGGAGCTGGTCAAGATCCAGTCGGCGGTGAACATGCTGCCGGTGTTTGCCGATTACGACATCGACCGGGTGAGCCGGGTGTCCCGCACCGTGTTCGACCTGTTCGAGCAGGAGGACGGTCTGGAGGCGCTGTTCGGCCTGATCCGCGGCGACCTGCCGGAGCGGCTGTTTGAAACCGCCTATGCGCTGGCTTGCGATGTGGCCGCCGCCGATGGCATCCTGGGCGAGACCGAGCTCGAGTTCCTGGCAGAGGTCCGGTACGAGCTGAACATCGACCGGCTGCACGCCGCCGCGATCGAACGCGGCGCGCGCGCCCGTCACATGGTCTGACCGCCGGCCGCGGCCTGAAAAAGAACGGCTTTGCCCGGGGCAGGGGCCCGGGCAACACTATCGCTCAGCTGTAGGCGCCGGCTGAATAGGTGAGCTCATAGCTGTGGCTGTAGAGCTCGAAGATGATCCCGAACGGGTCCTCCACATAGACCATGCGGTAAGGCTTCTCGCCGGGGAAATACTCCCGCACCGGCATCCGCTGCTTACCGCCGGCCGCGACGATCTTTTCCAGAAGCCCTTCGACGTCCGGGTCCTGAACGGCAAAGTGAAAGGTGCCGTGCTTGCGGTACTGAAAGTTGTCCTCTGGCGCTTCGTTGCCGTCAAACTCGAACAGTTCGATGCCGATGCCATCCGCGGTGGACAGATGCGCAATGCGCAAGCGGTTCCATCCGGGGCCGAACACATCGGTGCACATCTGCCCGATGGCGCTGCCGTCCTCGATAACTTCGCTGGGCTGCATCAGCACGTAGAACCCCATGACGTCCGCATAGAACTTCACGGCCGCCTCAAGGTCCGGCACCGACAGGCCGATGTGGGAGAAAGTTCTGGGTGTGGTGGGCATTTCTGGTCTCCTCATGCTTGGGATGGATGATAGGTAGACACGCACCCGCCCCTTGTGAAATTATCATTTTGTATGGAAATGATAATGAAACGGCATGATTGATGCTGAACGCCACCTGGCTCGAAACCTTCACGACACTGGCTGAAACCGGGCACTTCACGCGCGCGGCTCAGCGTCTGAACATGACCCAGCCGGGCGTCTCGCAGCACCTGCGCAAGCTTGAGGCCCAGCTGGGCCAGAAGCTGATCGCGCAGGACGGCAAGAGTTTTTCGCTGACCCCGGCGGGGGAGGCGGTGCGGGCGCTGGGGCAGGCCCGGCGGGACGAGGAGCGGCGCTTGAGGGAGGCCATCGCCACCGACAGCCCGGATGCCGGAGAGGTGCGGATTGCATGCTCCGGCAGCTTTGCGACGCTGCTCTACCCCCGCATTCTGGTGGTGCTGGAGGCCGCGCCGGACCTCACGGTGCATCTGGAGGCGGCCCCGCAAGCCGCCATCAAACGCGGCCTCCTGGGCGGCGATTTCGACCTCGGCATTCTGGACCACGACCCGGGCCACCCCCGGCTCGAGGCGGAGCACTTGGGGGAGGAGGAGCTCTGCCTTGTGCTGCCAAGCCGCGATGCGGGCGCAGAGGTGACGTTCGAGGCTCTGGAAGCACGCGGCCTTGTCGCCCATCCGGACGGCTTCGCCTACGCGGATGAGCTGCTGTCACTGAATTTCCCGGATGCGTATCAGGGCGCTGACCGGCTGCGCGTGCGGACCTATGTCAACCAGATCGGGCAGATCCTGAACCCGGTCGCGCGCGGCATCGGCTATACGCTGCTGCCGCGCAGCGGGGTCGAGGCCTATGCCCGGCGCGACATGCTGGCGGTGATCCCGCTGCCCAAGCCGCGGCGTCACGGGCTGTGGCTCACCTTCCGCAAGGGCCGCCCGCTGAGCGCCAGGCTCCGGCGCATCCGCCGCCTGGCGCAAGAGGTTGCGGCGGAGGTGGCGGGCTTCTCCCGCACCGGCTAAAGCTTTCCGGAGCCCTCACGCTCCGGCATGCGCCGCCCTGAGCTGGGACAGACTCCGCTTTTGCAGTCCCTGGTCATCGAAATTTCCGGGGTCGAGCCATTCGGCATAGGCCGCCTCCAGCCGCGGCCAGTCACCGTCCAGCACCGCATACCAAGCGGTGTCGCGGTTGCGGCCCTTGTAGACGACGGCCTGGCGGAACAGCCCCTCATAGGTGAAGCCCAGCCGCTCTGCCGCCCGGCAGGAGGGGGCGTTCAGGGCGTCGCATTTCCATTCGTAGCGGCGGTAGCCCAGATTGTTGAACACCCGCGCCATCATCAGGAACATCGCCTCTGTCGCGGCAGGCGTCTGCTGCAGCGACGGAGCATAGGTGATGCCGCCGACCTCAATCACCCCGTGCTCCGGCTTGATCCGCATGTAGCTGGCGATGCCTTCGGCCCTGCCGCTGGCGCCGTTGACGATTGCGAAATACGGCTGCGCGTCGACGCCGCTGGCACCCTGGACCCAGGTGCGAAGCTCCTGTTCCGTGCCGAAGGGGGCCCAGGGGATGTAGGTCCAGATTGCGCCGCTCTTGTCCTGGCTGAAGGCGGCAAACAGATCCGCAGTGTGGCGCGCGTCGTCCAGCGGCTCCACCCGGCAGTAGCGGCCCGTCATGCCGGTGTGGCCGGGAAGGCGCGCGCCCTGCCAATCCGGCAGCGGGGCGCCGATGGGCTGGCCGTGTTCATTGATGAGATCCGTCATAAGGGCCTCCTTTGCAAAGCCGTTCCGCGGTGTCCCTGCACCGCGGCCTTGCCCGGATCTGCCATGCCGCTGGTCTGGGCGGAACGTCCAGTCCCGGACAATTGACCCAGACCAATCCGGCGGGCCCGCAGCGGCGTTCAGCTGCCGTAAACGGCGCCCCAGCGCTCGATCAGCTGCTGCTGCAGCTGCTTGGCACGCCGGTTCCAGCCGCGGGCGCCCTTGGGCCGTTCGCGGTGCGCGCGGGGAATGCGGGCGCGCGTCTTCAGGTCCGCGGTGAAGATGGTGAAGGCCAGCTCGGTCCCGTCCGCAGCGGTCATGAAGCCGCCGAGGCCCGAAACAAAGTTCAGCGTGCCGGTCTTGGCAGCGACCTTGATCGGGTGGCCCTTGACCGGGCGGCCCTTGGCGTCGCGCATCTGGAACGCTTTCAGAAGCGGTTTCAGCTGGCCGCCCTTATAGGCCGCCACCAGCGCGCCGGTGAGATCCGCCGGGGTCATCCGGGAGTCTTCGCCCAGACCGGAGTGATCCACCAGCCGGGTGCCGGACATGCCGTATTTCTCCGCCGCCCAGCGGCTCATCTCGGCGGCAGAGGCCAGGAGCGAGGCCGGCCGCCCGGCGCGTGCGGCGGTGGCGGCCATGCCGATCATCTCGGCCATCAGGTTGTTGGAGTATTTCAGCGTCGCCTTCAGCATCACCTCCATCGGCGGGCTGTGATGCTGTGCCAGCAGCTGGGCCTGCGGCAGCGATTTGGCGGCTATTGCCTTGGGCAGGACAATGCCGTTGGACCGCGCCAGGGTGCGGAACACATCGCCCGCATAGGCGCCCGGGTTGCGCACCGGCAGCCAGCGGGCGCCGCCCTTGCCCAAGGCCTTGCTGGCAACGGTCCACTGGTCGGTTCCGGCCTTCTCGGCATAGGTGTAGACCGGCACCGCGCGGGAGGCGATCGTCATCTTCGAGGTGGCGACCTCGGGGCGGTATTTCTCGGTGCGGGCATCCATGGTGACGGCCCAGCCGCTGGAGGCACGCTTCCACTCGAAATGCACCCGGTTGAAATTCAGCGCAATGCCGGACACCGCAGGCGAATAGCCCACATGGTCAGGCTGCTCCGGGTCGATGCTGCGCACCTCGGGCAGCGCGCCGTCCCAGACCAGGAACTTGCCCCGCACCTCGCGCACGCCGGCGTTTTTCATCGCCTTGGCCAGCAGCGCCAGGTGATCGGTGTTCAGCATAGGATCGCCGCCGCCGGCCAGGATCAGGTCGCCATTGACCACGCCGCCCGCGACGCCGCCGGTGGCAAGGACGCGGGTTTCGAACCGGTGATCCGCCCCCAGCACATCCAGCGCGTAAAGCGCTGTCAGCGCCTTGGCGACGCTGGCGGGCGGCAGCGCCTCGCCGCCGCCGGAGGCTTCCAGCAGCTCGCCGGATTTCACATCCGCCACCGCGCAGACCGCATGGCCCGGCAGCTTGGCCCGCAACAGCAGCGCCCTGAGCCCGTCGGACCCGGACGCCAGAGAGCTGACCTGACGCGCAACAGGGCGCAGGGAAACCGCAGGCGCATTGGCCAGTGCAGAAGAGCCCGCCAATGCGGCAAGCCCGGAAAGAAGGAATGTCCGGCGTGAAGTCATCTTGATCTTTTTTAAGGTGAGGACCCGTTCTTCTTCAATCCCCGATGCCGGCTGATCCGCCGCAAGGTCCGGGGTTTTGCCCGCTGGCAAGTCCTGCTACCGCTGGCAGCCATGTTTCAGGCAGTCATCCTCATGTTTGCGGCCATGTCAATGATCCCCGCAGGCGACTTGTGCGGGAAGCTGCTGACCGGCAGCGGGCTGGCGACGCCGGCCTTTGTCGCCTGGTCTCGGTTTTCGATCGGCACCGCGCTGATCCTGCCCTTTGTGCCGCGCCGGGCGTTTACGCTGCTGGGCGATTGGCGGCTGTGGCTGCGGGCCGGGCTGCTGACCGGCGGCATCTTCTCGATCCAGCTGGCGCTGATGACCGAGCCGCTGGCCAATGTCTTTGCCGCTTTCTTCATCGGCCCGGTGGTCAGCTACGTGCTGTCGGTGCTGCTGTTGCGCGAGCAGGCGACGGTGCTGCGCAGCCTGCTGATGGCCGTGGGCTTCATCGGCGTGCTGATGGTGGTGCGGCCGGGCCTTGGCGGCTCGGTCAACTTGCTGTGGGCGGTGCTGGCGGGCTGTTTCTATGGCGGGTTCCTGACCAGCTCGCGCTGGCTGGCGCATGTCGGCACGCCGCTGGAGCTGAGCCTGACCCAGCTGCTGCTGTCGGCCCTCCTGATGCTGCCTCTGGGCGTTGCCAGCCTGCCGGAGTTCTCGCCCTCCACTGCGGCGCTGACGGTGGGGAGTGCTGCGTTTTCGATGACGGGCAATCTCTTGCTGCTGTTCGCCTATGGCCGGGTGCAGGCGGTGAAGCTGGCGCCGATGGTCTATTTCCAGCTGGTGGCCGCGGTCGGCCTGGGCTGGGCGGTGTTCAGCCAGCTGCCGGATACCTGGACCTGGGCAGGGCTTGCGGTGGTCCTGAGCGCCGGGCTGGCCTCAGCCATGCTCCGCCGCTGACCATTCGCCGCGGGCGCGGATTTCGGTGGAGCTGACATCCACCATCGGCACATTGACAAAGCACCAGGCGGGGGCGGTGGCCCGCGCCAGCAGGTGGCTTTCGCAGCCCTTCAGCATGGCGTGGCGGTAGATCCGTGCGGCAGGCGAAAACCGCGCCGAGATCCGGTCATTCGGCCGCGCCAGCACCCCCACCGGTACGGTGTCCAGGATCTGCTGCCAGTCCTTCCAGCGATGGAAATGGGTGAGGTTGTCCGCCCCCATCAGCCAGACAAAGCGCACGCCCGGATGACGGCGGCGCAGGTGGCGCAGGGTCTGGGCGGTATAGCGGGTGCCGAGGTCCGCCTCGATGCCGCTGACATGGATCCGCGGGTGCTGGATCAGGCCGCGGCTGGCGCTGATCCGCCGCTCCAGCGCTGCGGGCTGGCGCGCTTTCAGCGGGTTGCCTGGGGAGACCAGCCAGAACAGGTGATCCAGCCCGAAGCGTTTCAGCGCCGCATGGGAAATCGCCGCATGGCCGCGGTGCGGCGGGTCAAAGGACCCTCCCAGCAGCCCGACGCTCTGGCCCGGGCGGATATGCGGCAGCTTGCAAACCATGAAGAGCTTGATGCGCATAGTTTTCCGGGGAGTTCAATTGCCGGTCTGCCGCCAGGCGTGTTCCGCGCGAGGCTGATTGCCTGAATCCGCCCGGCGTAGTAAAATTTTCTTGCGCGGGCGGTTTGGCCAGCGCGCTGTATTTGATTGCGAGTTTACCATGGTTACCAAACTTTCCGCCTCGGTCGGGCGCAAGGGCAAGAACCTGCCCGAAGATGTCAAAGCCGTGCAGCAGCTGCTGAATGCCTTTGCGGCAAACGCCGGTTTCAAGAAACTCAAGGTCGATGGCACCCCGACGCCGGTGCTGGAAAAGACGATCGGCCAGTTCCAGCAGGAGATCTGCGGCTTCAAGCCAGATTTCCGCATCGATCCCGGCAAGAACACGATCAAGAAGCTGAACGCGGGCCCGGCCAAGGCCAAGGCGGAGCAGAAGGCCAAGGAAAAGCAGGACGAAAAGGCCAAGGAGGAGGCCAAGGCCCAGGCGGTGAAGGCCGCCAAGGATGCGGTGATGAAGGAGGCCAAGTCCAAATCGCTCGACCAGAGCGGCTGGGCCGCGCTGCTGAGCGAGATCGAGGATTATGCCACCTCGCTTTATGACAGCTATTTTGCCAAGGGCGAGAAGAAGGGCGAGGACCCGGCAAAAGCCGCCAAGCAGGCCGCGGAGAAGGTCGCTAAGGACGCCAAGAAGAAGGCGGCAGAGAATGTCATCAAGACCATCGACACCGGCGGGTTGTGCAAGCCGGGGCGGCTGACCGGCAAGACCCAAGGGGTGCAGAAGAAGATCCTGGATGTGCTGTTCGAGGTGTCCTCATACTATGGCGAGACCATCCATGTGGTTTCCGGCCTGCGCGACAAGAAAGGCCAGGCCAGCGCCATGTACAACGGCTGGAACAGCCACCTGAAGCGCGGCAAGATTTATTCCTACCTGCGCAGCCACGAGGATTTCCGGGTCGAGCTGGACGGGTTTGTCCAGTCGGGGGACAAGAAGGGGTTCATCGCCTGCATGTTCAAGAAGGCCGAGTGGAAATACATCTCGCGCCATTTGTCGGGACAGGCGGTGGATGTGACCACGCGGACGGATCAGAAGATCATCGATGCGCTGGCCACCTGCCTGCGCTACCTGGCGGAGCGCAACAGCGAAGGCATCAAGTGCCACCATTTCGACAACCGCAAACTGATCTACCCGGTGCCGGACAGCGTGAAGAAGAAGTGGAAGCTGTGAGGGGTTGGCGGATGCGGCTGTGTGGTTGGCCGGGTTTGGATGCGGGGTGTAAATGAAAAGGGGTTTCGCTGCGAAACCTATTTGTTTAACAGTGCGTTAATCTTTGTTTTTGAGCTTCTTTTGTGAAGTAGTTGCTCTGATGGCGGCGATTTCTGTTCTCAGGATCAGAGTTGCCTTTGATTGCTTGATGTTTGACTGCTTCATGCTTTAGTTGTGAGGTTGAAATGGATGTATTTGCTGAAACAGGTTTGAATTTGAATGTCTGAAAGAATAAAGACACTTGTTGCTAAGCGCGCTATCTTCTCGTCGGAGTTTGGCGCGACCCTACAAGACTTGCTAACGGCAATCTTCCAGAAAGAACCGACAGCGCTAAAACGAGTAGCAAAGGTCGATCTTCTGAAGTCGCTAGTATTCGCTAAAATTGAGGATTGTGGTGAAGAGGTCGGTGTACTGGTTCATGTTTTTGAGTTCGAAAACGGGACAACGGGGTCAATCAACTTTGCGAGCACTCGTACGACAGCGGGTATCGAAGAGGTCGACCCACCTGCTGAGCAAGAGTTTCTCATCAGCGACATGGCCTTGCTCGTGAAAGGTAATTCCATTATAGCTAGCGGCATGGCGAACAAAAACAGAACATTCGCGCGTTGCTTGTCGGAGGTATGTGAACGTCTCGGATTGATAGACAGCGGGGTAGCGCTGAACGTTGCCGATGTGCCGAACAAAGTTACGCTGGAAGAACTTCGCGATGTCGGGGTGTCTAAGATCGAGTTTGGCGTAACTGGGTATTTGAACTCGCTTCCTGAGTTCAAGTCGAAAACTGCCAAGGTAATCAAAACAATTCTCACTCAGCCCAAGCGCGAAGATCAGCTTAGAAAAAGAGCGAACACAGTTGGCAGAATGACATTGAGTAGAGGGCGCTTCAAAAAAGATGAAATTCACAAGGATGAGTGGCTGACATTGGTCGGCGCGCAGCTTGTGGAATCAGATGCAGAAGAGAGTTATTCAATATTCTTAGAGAACGGGAAGCAGCTTACCAATTCTAACCTAAAGTTGCAGAAAAAGGTTAAGGTTCGTCGCTATGCCAACACAGTACACTTTGGACAACTTGATCGGGAGCTAAAGAGCTTTCAACGCGAACTTGTTGCGGACGGCTTCATTCTATGAGGTGGGAAAACCAGTGTTGCGTCTAGCTTGGATAGTAATTTCAGTCGTTCTATCTGCGTTATGTGCTTGGCAAGTTTGGCTGCACCCAAAGAGCATTTGGGCTATTGTCGATATTTCAGCAAGCGTATTGGCGATTTTTGTCGGCGTTTCGGTCGCACTTTTCACCGTTTTGGCGTCACGACCAGCCTTAAGTGGTGTGAACCTGGTGGATGAAGAAGAGAGAGAACGGATTCGTTGTCTTGTAGATGAGGATGACGGTTACCTAATTGGCCAGCAGTATTTTCTGTTTGTGATTTATTTGATCACTATTGGCTTGGCTTTGTTGATTAAGTTCCTTTCATATGGCGTAACAAAGCCTGAGGAAATTGATCTTTTTCTGAAGGTTGCTTCTTCAGCTTTTGGTTTATTTGTTTGCTTGTCTTTCATGCTTTCCGTATTTCTCCCTTCGGTCGCGACACGTTTGGTGAAGCAGCGGCGTGCGCTCGGTTAGTCTCACGAAAACTTCTTCTGCGACTTGCCCCGATACGCCCGTGTCCCGGCCTTGCCCGCCGTTGACCGGCCCCGCGACTTGACCGCCGCTTCCGACGCCGCCTCCACCGCCGATTGCCGCGCAAGCGGGTCGTCGGAGATGGCGAGGTCCACCGCTTCCAGCCGCTTGATCTCGTCGCGCAGGCGGGCGGCTTCTTCGAACTCCAGGTTCTCCGCCGCCTTGCGCATGTCGTCGCGCAGGCCGTTCAGATGCGCCTCCAGGTTGGCGCCGTGCATCGGTTTGCCGATCTGGGCGGTGACGCGGTTCATGTCGACATCGCCCTCGTAGAGGCCGGCCAGAACGTCCTCGACGTTTTTCTTGACCGTCTCAGGCGTGATGCCGTGCTCCTCGTTATAGGCGATCTGCTTTTCGCGGCGGCGGTTGGTCTCGCCGATCGCGCGCTCCATCGAGCCTGTGATCTTGTCGGCGTACATGATGACGCGGCCGTCGGCGTTGCGGGCGGCGCGGCCGATGGTCTGGATGAGGGAGGTCTCGGAGCGCAGGAAGCCCTCCTTGTCGGCGTCCAGAATGGCGACGAGGCCGCATTCGGGGATGTCGAGCCCCTCGCGCAGGAGGTTGATGCCGATCAGCACGTCGAAAGCGCCAAGGCGCAGGTCGCGCAGGATCTCGATCCGCTCCAGCGTGTCGATGTCGGAGTGCATGTAGCGGACCTTGATGCCCTGTTCGTGCAGGTATTCCGTCAGGTCCTCGGCCATGCGTTTGGTCAGCGTGGTGACCAGGGTACGGAAGCCGTTGGCGGTGACTTTGCGGATTTCGTCCAGCAGGTCGTCGACCTGCATATCGACCGGGCGGATTTCGACCTCCGGGTCCAAAAGGCCGGTAGGGCGGATGACCTGTTCGGCAAAGACGCCGCCGGATTGTTCGATCTCCCAGGCTGCGGGGGTGGCGGAGACAAAGACCGACTGCGGGCGCATGGCGTCCCATTCCTCGAACTTCAGCGGGCGGTTGTCCATGCAGGACGGCAGGCGGAAGCCGTGTTCGGCCAGGGTGAACTTGCGCCGGTGGTCGCCCTTGTACATGCCGCCGATCTGCGGCACGGAGACGTGGGATTCATCGGCAAACACGATGGCGTTGTCGGGGATGAATTCGAACAGGGTCGGGGGCGGCTCGCCCGGGGCGCGGCCCGTCAGGTAGCGGGAGTAGTTTTCAATGCCGTTGCAGTGGCCGGTTGCCTCCAGCATTTCCAAGTCGAAGTTGGTGCGCTGCTCCAGCCGCTGCGCTTCCAGCAGTTTGCCGTCGTTCACCAGCTGGTCGAGGCGCTGTTTCAGCTCCGCCTTGATTGAGACCACGGCCTGGTTGAGGGTCGGTTTCGGCGTCACGTAGTGGGAGTTCGCATAGACGCGGATCTGGTCAAACGTGCCGGTCTTTTCGCCGGTAAGCGGGTCGAATTCGGTGATCGCCTCCAGCTCCTCGCCGAAGAAGGAGAGTTTCCAGGCGCGGTCCTCCAGGTGGGCCGGGAAGATTTCCAGTGTGTCGCCGCGGACCCGGAAGGAGCCGCGCTGGAAGGCCTGGTCGTTGCGCTTGTACTGCTGGGCGACCAGATCGGCCATGATCTGGCGCTGGTCGTACATTTCCCCGGCTTTCAGGTCCTGGGTCATCGCCGAGTAGGTCTCGACCGAGCCGATGCCGTAGATGCAGCTGACGGAGGCGATGATGATCACGTCGTCGCGTTCGAGCAGGGCCCGGGTGGCCGAGTGGCGCATCCGGTCGATCTGCTCGTTGATCTGGCTTTCCTTCTCAATATACGTGTCCGAGCGCGGCACATAGGCCTCTGGCTGGTAGTAGTCGTAGAAGGAGACGAAGTATTCGACCGAGTTCTCCGGGAAGAAGCCCTTGAATTCGCCGTATAATTGCGCCGCCAGCGTCTTGTTGGGGGCGAGGATGATGGCCGGGCGCTGGGTTTCCTCGATCACCTTGGCCATGGTGAAGGTCTTGCCGGTGCCGGTGGCGCCCAGAAGCACCTGGTTGCGCTCGCCCTCCAAGACGCCCTGCGACAGTTCCCTGATCGCGGTGGGCTGGTCGCCGGCCGGATCGAAGGTGGTGTTCATGACAAACCGTTTGCCGCCCTCCAGCTTGGGCCGCTGCTGCGGCGCCCGCTGCGTCATCATCGGCATGGACTTGTCGGAATGGGCGTAGGGCATTGGGCGACTCCGTTGGTGGGCGGCGCTGATTTTGGTCTGTTTTTGTTCTTGTTCAAGGGGGCGGGCGGGTATTCGCCGGATTGATGCCGGTTTTTGTCAGTTGCGGGCGGGGCGGAGGAGCTTGCCGAGCAGCTCCGCCAGCCGCCGTGCCTCGCCCGGGCTGAGGCGGTCGCCGATGGCCTTCTGCATGGCGTCCGAGTAGACCTCCCAGATGCGGGCCCGCACCGCGGCGCCTTCGGGTGTGAGCACCAGCACCTGGCCGCGGCCGTCTCCGTCGCAGGTTTGGCGCTGCAGGTATCCGGCCTTGGCCAGACGGTCTGCCAGGCGTGAGACGCCGTATTGCGGCAGCAGCAGTTTTTCCCGCAGCTCAAACGGTCTGAGCCCGGCCTCGCCCGCGCGCTCCAGTTCCAGCAGCAGGTCGTACCAGTCCAGCCCCGGCAGGCCGGCCTGTTTCAGTGCGGTTTCCACGCTGTCCAGAATGGTCTTGTGGGTGCGCGCCAGCGGCAGCCAGACGTCAAAAGGGTCGGGGGAGGGTTTCTGCATGGGGCGAATTTAGATGCAGGTGCATTGACATGCAAGGGTGGGCTGCGCATCTTATGAAGATGCAACTGCATCTATATGAGGTTCCCATGAGCGACTTGCATCTGATCAGCCACCACCTGTGCCCCTATGTGCAGCGCGCGGTGATCGTGCTGAGCGAGAAAGGCATCCCCCATCGCCGCACCTATGTCGACCTGGCGGACAAGCCGGACTGGTTCCGGGCGCTGTCGCCCCTGGGCCGGGTACCGGTGCTGGAGACCGGCGGGCGGGTCTTGTTCGAAAGCCAGGTGATTGCGGAATACCTGGATGAGAGCACACCCGGCTCCCTGCACCCCGCCAATCCGCTGGAACGGGCGCGGCACCGGGCCTGGATCGAATTCGGCTCGGAGACGCTGGCGGTCATTGGCACACTGTACAATGCGCCGGATGAGGCGGCGTTTGCCGCGGCTGCGGACACCCTGCGCCTGCGGCTGAACCGGATCGAGCCGGAAGTGGCGGGGCCGTTCTTTGGCGGAGACAGCTTCCATATGGTGGACGGGGTTTGGGGCACTATCTTCCGTTATTTCGATACGTTCGATGCCATAGGGGACTTTGGACTGATGCCGGACACTGGGCCTATAACCAAGTGGCGCGCGGCGGTTGCGGCCCGCCCGTCGGTGCGGCAGGCGCCGCCGGAGGGGTATCCGGCGCGGCTGATGGCCTTTCTAGCAGCGCGGCCATCGCATCTGGGGAGCCTGGCGCGGGCGGCCTGTGGCGGCGCTGCAAAACCCGGATAACCCTGTTCGAAATGCCACCTTGCCGCAGAACCGCATCCGGCGCATAAAAGCGCTGGATTTGAGACTCAAGCGGGAGACAGCCCATGCAAGCGCGGATTTACCGGCCAGCACGCAATGCCATGACCTCGGGCATGGCGAAGACGCGGAGGTGGGTCCTGGAGTTTGCGCCGGCCAGCGCCCGCGAGGTGGATCCGCTGATGGGCTGGACCTCCTCCAGCGATACCCAGAGCCAGGTCAAGCTGCGCTTTGACAGCAAGGAAGCGGCGCTGGAATACGCCAAGGATCATGGCATCGAGGCGCAGGTGGTCGAGCCCAAACAGCGCAAGGCCAACATCCGCCCGGGCGGCTATGGCGACAATTTCGCCACCAACCGCCGCGGTCCCTGGACCCACTAAGCCTTTACTGCGAATCCGGTTTGGGCGGTGCTGCAGGCCAAAGCCTGCGCTAAGGTGCTGCCTTCGAACCCGGTCCCTGGCGAAGCCCCTCCCGGCTGTTGCGCAGGGTGACGTTAATTTGCATAGCCTGCAGCGGACTTGGGGTGGCCCGTCAGAAGACCGGCATGGCAGCGGCGCGCGGGTTCCTTGCTTGCCTGGCTGAAAGGTGAGGCCGCAACCCGTTGCAGTCCCAGGCCGCGGCATCAGCTGCCGACTGCCATTCAGGGCCTGCCGTTTGTGTCTTAATGCGGCGGCGGCGTGCAAACGCGGCGCCTCTCAGGCCGCCGGCTGCCCCTTCACTTTTTCATTCAAGCCGTTAGCGTGCTAGCCATGGTCAGACAGCTCCTCCCCGTTTCCGCGTTGCTCCTTGGCTCAGGCCTTCTGCTGTTTGCGGGCGGCATCCACGGCCTGATCCTGCCCTTGCGCGGCGGTGCCGAGGGTTTTTCCGCCAATGCGCTCGGCCTGCTGGGCACCGGCTGGGCGTTTGGCTATGTGGCGGGCTGCCTGATCGCGCCGCGGCTGGTGGGGGCGGTGGGGCACATCCGCACCTTCGGGGTGATGTGCGCGCTTGCGGCGGTGTCCATTCTTTTGCAGGCCCTGATTGTGCAGGCCTGGGCCTGGATTCCGGTCCGGGCGATCTCGGGCTTCTGTTTCGCGGGCGCGGCGATGATCGTCGAATCCTGGCTGAACGAACGGGCGCAGCCCAGCACGCGCGGCACGATCTTCGGTGTCTATTCCATGGTGAACCTCATCGCGGTCACCGCCGGCCAGATGGTGATCCCGCTGGGCGATGAAACGGGGTTCATGTTCTTTGCCATTGGCGCAATTGTGTACTGCCTGGCGCTGATCCCCACCGGGCTGTCGACCTCGGCCTCGCCAGCGCCGCTGACTTCGGTGAAGCTTGATCTTCCGGCCTTGTGGCGCAACTCGCCTGTTGCCGTTGCTGCGGTGTTCCTGGTCGGCATCTCCAACGCGTCCTTTGCCACGCTGTCCGCGGTTTACGCCGACCGGGTCGGGCTTTCGCTCACCACGATTGCGCTGTTTGCCAGCCTGCCGGTGCTTGCGGGCGCGCTTGCGCAGGTGCCGATCGGCTTTGCCAGCGACCGCATGGACCGCCGCAAAGTGCTGATCGGGATTGCGGTCGTGGCCCTAGCAGCGGACCTGGCCTTTTTGCTGCTGATGCCGCAGGAGCGGCTTTTGAACCTGGCCCTGGCGGGCGTGTTCGGGGCTGCGATTTTTGCGATGTATCCGGTGATTGTTGCGCACGCGAATGACCATGCTCCGCCGGGTACCTCGATTCAGGTCTCGGGCGGTCTGCTGATGGTCTTCGGGCTGGGCTCGATTGCTGGGCCGCTGATCGCCGGCCTCGCGATGGCGGAACTGGGGCCGCGCGGCCTGTTCCTGACGACGGTTGTGGCGCATCTTTTGATGATTGGCTTCACAGTCTGGCGGATCCTGGTCAAGGCGGCGGTGCCGGAAGCAGAGAAAACGGCGTTCCGGATCAATGTTTCGGCCCGTGTGGCAACCCCGGAGACGGCTGCCCTTGCCGCGGGCCGGAAGGAGGCAAAGCCATTCGACTTGCCGGAGGACGGCGGGGCGGCGGCTGGCGGGGCAAGTACTGCTACGCAACGCCGGCCGGAATGACCCTGACACCGCCGCTTGCCGGAGCATCCGGTCCTGTTCTAGGGATAAGAGGGCATTCCGGGGGAAAACGTCTTGTCTGAAATCGCGTTTCTGCTGAACGGTGACGAACCGGGCCGCGCTACCCTTCTCCTTGCGCACGGTGCGGGGGCGGCGATGGACACGCCCTTCATGACCACCATAGCGGAGGCCCTTGCCGCCCGGGGACTGCGGGTTGCCCGGTTCGAATTCGCCTATATGGCCGGCCGCCGCAGCGGCGGGCCGAAACGGCCGCCTCCGAAGGTTGAGCTGCTGCAGGACGAATTCCGCAGTGCTGTCGAGGCGCTCGCATGCAGCGGCCCGCTGTTCCTTGGCGGCAAGTCCATGGGCGGCCGGGTTGCCAGCATGATTGCCGATGATCTCTGGGGGCAGAAGCGGATCCGCGGGTTGGTCTGCCTCGGGTACCCGTTCCACCCGGCCGGCAAACCCGAAAAGCTCCGGACCGGGCATCTGGCCGGGCTGAAAACCCCGGCGCTAATCTGCCAAGGCACCCGCGACCCGTTCGGCACCCGGGAGGAGGCCGCGTCCTATGCCCTGTCTGATACGGTCGCATTCTGCTGGCTGGACGACGGCGACCATGATCTGAAACCGCGCAAGAAAGTGACCGGGCTGACGCAAGAGCAGCACTTGCAGTCTGCAGCAGACGAGATTGCCCGCTGGATCAAGGCAGCGGTTTGAGCCCCTTGCACTGACACGCTGGTAAGCGCCCTGTCACAGCCCGCCAAACAGCGCGGCCTGCTGTTTGCGCATCGCCGAGATCTCTGCCTGGACCCAGTCCCGCAGGGCCTGGTACCCCTCGGTCGCGGCATTGGCCGGCGTGGTGACCAGCCAATAGCGGGCCCGCGATTTCACCGGCGGGCCGGCGGCCTCCAGAAAGCCGGCTTCCAGGTCGTGCTCCACCAGCAGGCTGCGCCCCAGCGCAATACCCATGCCGCTGATGGCAGCCTGGATGGCCAGGTCGGCACGGGCAAAGGCATTGATGGACCGCTCAAACCCGATGTCCCAGCCGCGGCCGGCAAAATAGGCCTGCCAGCTGAACCCGGTGCCGTCGCTTTCGCCGAAGCGGTCGACCAGCAGGCGCGCTCCGGGCCGCTGGCAATAGTCCTGCAAGGATTGCCGCCCCAGATACCCCGGGCGGCAGACCGGCAGCAGCACGGCCTGCAGCAACGGCTCCGAATGCAGGCCCGGATAGGGCCCCAAGCCATAGCGGATCGCGGCCTTGGCCTCGCCCGCGTGCAGGTCGGCCAGCCGGTCATCGACGTCCACCAGCAGATCCAGCCCGCTGTCCTGCGCGCGCTGCAGGGCGGGCACGATCCATTTCATTGCCACGGACGACGATACCGACAGCCGCAGGCTGCGGCTGGTCTTGAGGTCCTGCAGCCGGGTGAGCGCGGCTTTCCAGACCCCGCCGCTTTGCTGCGCCGCCTCACAGACGATGCGCCCGGCCTCCGTCGGTGTGATCCGGCGGGTGGTGCGGTCGAACAGCGGTACCCCAAGGGCCTCCTCCAGTGCCTTGATCCGGTGGCTGACCGCGGATTGCTCAACCCCCAGCCGCTCTGCGGCCCGGGTGAAGTTCTGTTCTTCTGCAATGGCCTCCAGCAAGGGGGCGCTCTGCAGCAGTTTTGGGAGAAGGCTGTCAGCATGTTTCATGAACATGGATCATAGTTATATCAGTATATCTGCAGCAAGCCTCGCGTCATGCTGACTATAGTTCATGAAAAGGAGTTCGCAGCATGACCCGGAGCACCACATCTGTCACCGCCCGCATCGTCAACGGGTTTGTCACCCTTCGCGACACCGGCGACCCGGAACTGCTGGACGCCGGCCGCGACGGGCTGAGCGATGCGGACCTGTCGCGGGTCAGTCATGGAGGTGGCGGGCATGTGCAGGCAACCGGCGGCAATCCGGCCGGTGTTGTGCTGGATGCCGATGGCCTCAGCGACGTGCAGATGCTTGAGATTGCTCGAAAGGTTGGCCTGTCGGAGACAGCCTTTGTCTCTCGTTCCAAGACCGAAGGGTTCAAGCTGGACTTCTTCACTCCAACCCGGCGCATCGCCCATTGCGGCCACGCGACCATCGCAACCTTCAGCTATCTTGCCGAACTCGGCCGGGTGGGGGAGGGTGAAACCTCCAAGGAAACCGTCGATGGGCCGCGCAAGATCATCATCCGGGACGGTGCGGCCTTTATGGAGCAGCTGGCGCCGCGCTATGAGGCGGCCTCCGATTGGGCGGACCGCGGTGTCCGGCACGAGGACGTGCTGGCCGCGCTTGGCCTGGACGAGGACAGCCTGGATCCGCGGTTTGCGCCGGTGCTTGCAAATACCGGCAACAGTTTTGTTCTGGTTGCGGTCAGGGACGCTGCAGCGCTGGCGGCCATCCAGCCCCGGCAGCTGCAGATAGAGGCCATCAGCGAGGCGCTGGACCTTATCGGGTTCTATGTCTTTACAATTGATCCCGCCGCAACTTCCGCCGATGCCACGGCGCGCATGTTCGCGCCGCGCTATGGCATTGCTGAGGAGTCGGCAACCGGCATGGCCGCCGGGCCGCTGGCCTGCGCTCTTTATGACCTTCTTGGCCTCCGCAAACCCAGGCTGCTGATCGAACAGGGCCACTGCATGGTGCCGGCGTCGCCCAGTGAAATCACCGTTGAGCTGGATCTGGAGGCAGGACGGATCACCGGCCTGATGGCAGGAGGGTTTGGCGCTGTGATGAAGGAAATGGAGATCGGTCTGCAGGACCGGGGTTGAGGCCCCAGGGGATGCCCCTCAGCTATGACGCGCTGGTTTCTCGGGACCGTTGCCCCGCGCAGCGGTCCGGTTCCAAAGCGGCTAAGCGGTGAGGAATTTTCTTTCCCTGATAGTGACTGCGCAGTAGGGTTCGTGCCAGGCTGGTGCGGACTGCGCCGGATGCCCCCGATGATCTCTGGCAAAATGTTGAGGCAAAATGGCGAATGTAGAGCACCGCAGCAGCCCGGCCGGCGCCGGCACACCTGCCTCCGGTTTCGAAATCTGCCCGGCAAGCCCGGCAGAGCCGGAGGCCGCCGCGATGATCCGGCGGCATCTTTCGCAAATGGCGGCGCAGTCGCCCGAGGAGAGCTGTCATGCGCTGGACGGCAGCGGACTGGAAGGGCCGGAAGTGCAGTTCTTCCTGTTGCGCCAGGGCGGCAGGGCCATTGCCATGGGAGCGCTGAAAACATTGGGCGGTGGCGCGCGCGAGCTGAAATCGATGCATACCTTGGCAGAAGCCCGCGGCAGCGGGGCAGGGCGGGCGATGCTGGATTTCCTGCTGGCGCTGGCCCGCCGCGAAAACGCCTCTGGCATTTATCTGGAAACCGGGTCCACGGATGATTTCCTGCCGTCGCGCAATCTGTATGAATCCTTGGGCTTTGTGCAATGCGGGCCGTTTGCGGACTACGGCGAGGACCCCTGGTCCGTCTTTATGCACCTGGACCTGCGCGCCGCGGCTTGACCCCCGGCCCGAGCCTGTCATAACTGGCGCCACGCGGTCCCTTAGCTCAACTGGATAGAGCAGCTGACTTCTAATCAGCAGGTTGAGGGTTCGAGTCCTTCAGGGATCGCCATTTCTTGTCATATATCTTCAGCCTCTTGCGCTTTGTTTGCGGGGGCACGGCAAAGAGTTGCGCGAAGTTCGTCGCCTCTGGCCTGAGTGCGTCTAACTGGCGCTTTGTGGTCCTGAAGGTTCGGCATGGCAGTGCGGTTGTTCCCAGCCGGGCAAAATGCCTGCCTCTAGCAGCAGCCTTGACCGACCATTTAGCCAGTATTGGGCGCGTCTGGTATGTGTCCCAAAATTTCACATTTTGAACAACGGAGGCAGAAATAGCCGGCGCGTGAAGGCCCGGCAGTGCTGTCTGGCAGTGTCGAAAGGCTGATTGGCGAAGTTTTCAGTTTCAGTTTCTTAAATTATTTTCAACATTCGCTTTTCAGGATGAGAAGCCGGTTCTAGTCTGCGGGTGACGGCCTCAAGGACATGCCAAAATAACAAAAAACACGGACGCCATATGACAGAGCAGCGTGTCACTCGAAGATATCTCCGGCTGCGCAGCGGCATCGCCCTGGCGATCCTGCTGTTGGCCGCAGTGGCCGCCTTTTGCGTTACCCTCACAGGGCACAGCAGTGTGGAACGGCGGGCGGAAAACACCAGGGTGCTGGACAAGATCCTGGTCTCTCTGGCTGAGCTGTCGCTGGCGTTTGATGAATTGAAGGACGATCCGGACAGCCAGAAGGCGCTGATTGCGCGCGGGCGCATCCGGCGCAGCGCCGGGCCCGCAGCTGACTCGCTTGCCGCACTCACCGGCCCTGGTGCGCTGGCGGCATTTTCCCCGCAAGCGCAGGAGGTCCTGTCCCAGCCAACGCTGAACCCGGTTTCCGAACTCGAGGACATCATTTTTTTGGCCGGAGTTCTGACAGCCCCCGAGGGTAACCGGCCAGCCGCTGCCGATGCCAAGGCCGCGGCCCTGGCATCCAATCTGTCCCGGCGGCTGCTGCCGGTGCTGATGGAGGCGAAGGAGGACGAGGTCCGGACCGGCCGGATCGCTGCGGAAACGCAGCTGATCTATGCGCTGGCGGCTGTGCTGATCGGGGCCATAGGCGTCTTTGTCGCCGCACGGTTTGTGCATATGCCGATGGAGCGCTTCATCATCAGCGCGCAGTCGGAAATCGAGGCGAGCCGCCGCAAGGCGGAGGCCGCGTCAGAGGCGAAGTCAGTGTTTCTGGCGACGATGAGCCACGAGATCCGCACCCCGCTGAACGGCGTGCTGGGCTTGGCGGAACTGCTGAACGATAGCGAGCTTGATGACAAGCAGCGCCACATGGTCCGCATGATGATCATCAGCGGCAATTCCCTGCTGAGCATCATCAACGACGTTCTGGACCTGTCCAAGGCCGAGGCCGGCAAGCTGGAAATGGAGGCCGAGGCCTTCAATGTCCGGGCGCTGTGCCTGGAGGTCATTGACTTGTTCTCCGCACGGGCCCAGAGCGCGAATATAGACCTGCAACTGCGGGAAAGCACCGGGGTGAGCAATTGGCATGTGCTGGGATACGGCACCGCGGTGCGTCAGATTGTTGTCAACCTCATCAGCAACGCGTTGAAATTCACCGAGAACGGTTCGGTCGACGTCAATCTGCAGGAATTGCCGTCAGCGCACGACGGCACACGGGTGATCCGGATTTCCGTCAAAGACACCGGAATCGGGGTTCCGCCGGAAGCCCAGCAGCGGATCTTTGAGCAATTCGCGCAAGCCGATGCGACCACGACCACGCGGTTCGGCGGAACCGGGCTGGGCCTTGCCATTGTCAATAACCTCACCGAGGCGATCAGCGGCACCATTTCACTGCAAAGCGCGGAGGGGGAAGGGTCCGAATTCACCGTGGAGTTCCCGGTCGAAGACGTTCCGCCCCCCGCGGAGGTGCCTCAGCCCGGACCGGTCGCGGCCATCTTCAGCAAAAAGGTCCTTGTCGCTGACGACAACCGGGTCAACCAGATGGTCGCGGGCAAGATGCTGGAGCGGTTGGGGTGTACCGTCATGACCGCAGGCGACGGTGTTGAAGCTGTCGGGCTGGCGCGCAGCTGGGGCCCCGATCTGGTGCTGATGGATGTGCGGATGCCTGAAATGGACGGGCTCGATGCCACCCGGGCGATCCGGGCGAAGGAGCGGGAGCTGGGCCTGCCGCCGGTGCCGGTCATCGGCTTGTCAGCCAATGCGATGAGCGAGCAGCGTTCCGAAGGCCTGGCTGCGGGGATGAATGATTACCTCGCGAAGCCGGTCAACAAAGCGGCGCTTGCCGCCGCCTTGACCCGTCTGTGGCCAGAAGAGGCCGGCAAAACAATTGAAGGAAGTTCGAAATGCGCCTGACGACGATGACCGCCGCAGCTCTGTCCGCTGTGTCTGCGATGGCTGTCCCGGCCGCGGCGGATCCCGGACGGGTCTCGCTATACAACTGGAGCGGCTACATCGCCCCGGAAACCGTCGAGCGTTTCCAGGACACGACTGGCACCAGTCTTCTCCTGGATACCTATGGCGAAGCCGATGAGGCCGAAGCGCGGCTGCTTGCCCGCGGCACCGGTTACGACGTGGCAGTGGTGGCCTCGGAAACCGTCGCCCGCCTGGCGGAGGCAGGCGCCATCCAGCAGATCAGCCTCTCCGGCATTCCGAACGGGGCTGCCATCGATCAGCAGCTGATGCAGCTGTACCTGGACTCCATGCCGCAAGCGGAAGGCTACGCCTTGCCGTATCTCTGGGGCACCACCGGCATCGCCTATGACCGCAGCGCAGTACTGGAGCGCCTGCCGGACGCACCGCTTGACAGCTGGGCGCTGGTGTTCGACCCCGCCAATGCCAGCAAGCTCGCAGACTGCGGCATAACGGTCGTCGATTCCGTTGAGGAGGTTGTGGCTGCCGCGCTTGCCTATCTTGGCCTGGACCCGCAATCGCGGTCGGAGCAGGATCTGGAGGCCGCATTCGGCGTTCTTGCCGCTATCGCGCCCTATGTCCGCTCGTTTGATGTGGATCAGTATGACGCCCTGCTGGGCGGCGAGGTCTGCCTGGCGGTCACCTGGAGCACGGACGGGCTGGCGCCGTTGCTGGAGCAGGGAACGGAGCGCTATCACTACGTGATGCCCCGGGAGGGCACCAATCTGTGGGCTGATCTTTTTGTCATTCCAAGCGATGCCGGCGATCTTGAAGCGGCAAACCGGCTGGTGGATTTCATGCTCCAGCCCGAGTCAATGGCACAGGCGACGCTGTTCACCAATGCCACCAACAGCGTTCCGGCCTCGCGCGCTGAGATCGACGACCCAAATTACGAGATTCCTGCGCTTACGCTGCCGCCGGAAGCCCGCAGCGGGCTCTATCTCGTCACCCCCCGCAGCGGCGAGGAGAAACGTTACCTGGATCGCCGCTGGAGACTGCTTCAGATCGGGCTGTAGAATCTCACCGGGTGGCGTCACTTTGAAAGGCAGTCTTGGCTGTCAGGGGGTGAAAATCCGCACTGCTTTCTCCTCTTTGCCGTGACTGTCTTGCCACGGGCTTGGAGTGACTGCGGCTGTGGGCGAAGGCCTGCATCGGGTCGTTCGGCAATCCGCCAATGCCGGCCGGCCATGTCGGCAAGCTGCAGAAAATCGCGTCCGGCTGTCTCCTGCAAGGTCTCCGGAGCCTCGGCACCGCGGACCGCCCGGGTGCCCGGGTGATCTCATAGGCGATCCTGACTTGCCGGAAGACCCGCAGGGCGGCCTTGGCATCGCCATTGCCGCCTTCGGCCAGCAGAATCTTCAGGTCCCCGCGGCGGGGCGATGCGTTACCGCCATTCTCCAGCTTATCCACCTTCCTTCTGAACTTCCGGCGGCTTGGGCCAAGTGAGGCGGAACTCGCAGCCTGCGCCGGGAGGCGACACAACCGAGATCGTGCCGCCGGCCTGCTCCACATGTTTCTTGACGATTGAGAGGCCGATGCCGCTGCCTTCGACCTCATCGCGCGACTTCAGAGTCTGGAACATCTTGAAAACCTGCTCGTGAAATTCAGGATTTATGCCGGGGCCGTCATCGGCCACTGAAAACACGTAGTGATCCCCGGCGTCCTCCACCGTCACATCGACCACGCCGGCGCCGCGATCGTTGTGCTTGATCGCATTGGACACCAGGTTCGCGAAAATCTGCTTGAGCGGCATGTTCGGCAACTGGATGCTGCCGAAGCCGGGGCCGATGTTTATGGTGAAGCCCTCTGGCTGATCGACCAGCATCAGAACCTCCTGCATCAGCTTGTTGCCTGGCATGTACTGCTGGTATCTGCTGTCAGTTTTACGCCCTGCCCGCGAGTATTCGTGAAGATCGTCCAGCAGCCGTTCCATCCGCGAAACCCGGGTGCGGAGCAGTTGCAAATTTTCCCGGCTGTCATCATCCAAGCTGTCCGCCAGATCTTCCTCCAGCCAGCGGGAGGCGTTCCCAATCACCCGCAGCGGCGCCCGCAAATCGTGGGAGGCGACATAGGCGAAATTGTCCAGATCCCGGTTTGAGCGGGCGAGCTCCTTCATGAAGCGCTCCCGTTCCGCCTCAGCCCGCTTCTCTTCGGAAATGTCGCGGAGGATACCGCTGAACAGACGGTTGCGGCCGACCCGGACTTCACTGACCGACAGTTCAAGCGGAAAGGCATGGCCGTCTTTGTGCCGCCCTTGAACTTCCCGGCGGCCGCCAGTGAAGTCCATCTGCCCGGTCCCGGGAGTATCGCCGCTGTTGCTGTCATTTGCAGAGCGGCCGGCGCCTGGGATGAGGAGCCTGATGCTTTTGCCGATGGCCTCTCTGGCGGAATAGCCGAATATTTTACAGCATGTGCGATTGTAGCTGAGAATAATGCCTTGGGTATCTATGGTAATCAAACCTTCGATGCTGTTGTCCTGAATGGCAGCCAGCTCATTCTGTTTCCGCTCGAGCGAAATCTGGATGGATTTCTGACGGTGGACAACGAATGCAAAGGCCCACAGGGCGATCACTGTCAGAATCCTGTTGGTCAGCACAATCCATTCATCGACCCCGGCACGGGGAAACAGCAGGTATCCAAGAACAGTCAGCACGGATCCGGCCGCGGCATATGTGTAGGCTTTGACCGGCTTGTCCTCCCAGATGCTGCAAAGAACAACGGCGGTGTAAATCAGGCCGGCCGCCACCCCGAGCGGGGTCAGATAGTCGAACACAAAGCCTGCGCCGACAAGCAGGGCTGCGGCGGGATGCGCCTGGGACTTGAGGCGGTTCCGCCAGAGCGGGGGCTGTTTTGCTTCGAAGTGCCTGGCAAGTGTCATGACCGGTGCCTCCCGTTTTCCCGGGTGTGGGGCCAGCGGTCAAACCG